>JANOJO010000061.1:0-2444 GCA_031418795.1 Bacteroidota bacterium
TCTGCACTTACATAAAGAGAAGTGTAAAAATAAATAACAGGGATACAGGCAAAAATGAATGCATCGGTGGAATCGGATCCAAACCAATTACCCGGTATCAGCCAGCCAAGAACTCCGGCAACCACTGACGGTAAAAGAATCATCATTACAATCCTGGTGAATGACATATCATTTTCCGTAACACCTTTTTTTATATCATAAGCAGCATAATGTTTTGTGCCGGCAATAAATACGAGAACACCAATAAACATGCCCACACCGGCAGCCGCAAAAGCATAAGCCCATCCGTACTTAATATATAATACGGCTCCAAAGAAATTGCATATGAATGCGCCGATATTGATACCCATGTAAAAAATATTATAGCCTTCGTCTTTCTGCTGAATATGTTGAGGGGTTGTATAAACATTGCCCAGCAACGTAGAAATATTAGGTTTGAAAAAACCATTGCCGAATATTACCAACGTCATGGCAATATAGAGTACGGTAATATTATGAACACCCATCAGCAGGTAGCCAATACCCATCATGATGCCGCCCATGATGATGGATTTTCTGTAACCGAAATAACGATCGGCCAGCAGGCCGCCTAAAAATGGAGTGAGGAATACAAGCCCGATAAAAGTTCCATACAGGTCGGCCGACTCAGCTTCGGTCATGGAAAATCCTGCCTTTACATCTTTAAGGTAAAGAGTAAAAATGCCAATCATCAGGTAATAACCAAACCGTTCCCACATTTCAGAAAAGAAAAGGAAGGGTAATGCTTTAGGATGTTTCTTCCACATGGCGAATATTTTAGAAAAGAAAGATAGGAAAACTAATGAAAGGGAAATAGAAAAAGGTGGCTGCAAGGCCACCTTCGTATTTTTTAAAAAATTTATTATACTCCGCTATGCATCATCTTTTGCAATTTTTTAGAAAGAAAGAAAAGAATTAATGATGCAATACCGGACATAAATACAAATAACATAAAGAAGTCATACATGTTATTCATTTTATACCCCAGGAAAGAAGTTACTTTTCCACTATCCGGATAAAGAGCACTTAACTTCCCTGCTAAATTATTAGCTGCTGCATTTGCAAGAAACCAAACTGCCATTAACAACGAAGCAAATTTTAATGGAGCCAGTTTGTTAACAAGAGAAAGCCCAATTGGAGACAAACATAATTCTCCCCAGGTATGCAGGGCATACATACCAGTTAACCACATCATACTTACTTTAATACCCGGCTGTACATCCTTAACACCAAATGCAATCCATAAATAGCCTAATGCAAGAAGGAATAAACCTATCGACATTTTGGTAGGAGAAGAAGGCTCATTCTTTCCGAGTTTAATCCAAAGCCATGCAAACAAAGGAGCAAATGCTACAACAAATATTGAATTCAATGATTGAAACGTGCTTGCCGGCAATTCATCCATTACAATGGTTTGTTTGCCAGATTGTACAATATAAATATTGACCAATGCAATTCCTGCAGTAAATAATAGTAAAAGAAAGTTGACAGATAGCAATAATTTTTTATCATTTACTGCATCCAGGTTTCTTTTAGCCCTTTTAAAAAGTGTAAATATTAAATACAATAGCAATACAGAGAGAAGATAAATTACCCAATTGGGTACGGCCAACCCTAAATGCCGGTTAGTTTGTTCGTCTGCAAAAAAAGTAAGGGATGCTCCTGCCTGTTCAAAGGCGCTCCAGAAAAAAATTACAAAGAAAGAAACAATAAATATCACTCCAACTTTTTGCTTTTCGGTTTTATTCAAAGATTTATCTGAAAAAATAAAAAAAGCTATATAAAGTACTGCAACCAGAAGTAAATAGGATAGAAAACTAAACACTTTTGCATCAATATAAAGTATGCCAATCATTATTGCTGACAGAACTGCAAGTCCAACCCCAATGAATACAGGATTAGAAAATGATTTTGGTGAATTTTCGGGAACTAATCCCAGCGGTTTTCCTTCAGGGGTAACAACATATTTACTTTGAAATAATTTTTGAATAATAACACTAAGAGTCATTCCGATACCCGCAACAAGGAATGCCCATTTAAAATCAGCAGGGTTGCCAGTATCGCCAACTAAACCACAAACGAATGGACCAAGGGCTCCTCCTACATTAATGCCCATATAAAAAATAGTATAGGCGGAGTCAATTCTTTTATCACCCTTTGGATACAATTGACCAACCAGCGATGAGATATTTGGTTTGAAGAAGCCATTACCAGCAATCATAAAACCAAGACCAGCAAAAAATAGAAACCCCGAGAGTTCTTGTGAAGTATCATACAAAGAACCACAGAAAAACAATCGCAAGACCCAGCCATTTTAATTTTTGCATGCTGACCTCCCATAACACCCATGGCGCGTTCTTAAACCGAATTACTAGCGAAGATCACAAATCTCCGTGTCGTCATTCCGGACTCCACTCACTACGATC
>JANOJO010000062.1:0-1659 GCA_031418795.1 Bacteroidota bacterium
GTGGCAAAGTAGGTTTGCTGGCGGGGTTGTCCTGATATAAATTGCATGCCTTTTTATTGCAAAAATCATACAGGGTTTGTAGCTATTAACATTGTGTGTATATTTATAGGGCGGTGAGAGTTTTTTCACAAACTCCCGTTGCCTGCCATTACCTGGCACCCCGCTAACTTCAGCATTTTATCGACAAAACATGCATTTTTTCCTTATCTTTAATACACAAAATTTAGAATACAATGCTTATCGAACGGACAACAAACAATCAAATTGTGATTACAGTTTCATCATCGGTTGATAGCTTCGGATTACAACGGCTTATTGACTATGTGAAGTATTTAGAAGTGACTTCAAAAAGTAAAGCTAAGCAGTCAGACGTTGACAAACTTGCTGATGAGGTAAATGCTTCATGGTGGAAAAAAAATCGTAAAAAGTTTATCAAGTGAAATTTATTGTTGATGCTAACATTATTTTTAGTGGTATCCTAAACTCCAACGGTAAGATTGGGGACTTACTTATCAACTCACAAAAGCATTTTGATTTCATTGCTCCAGATTTTTTACGAACTGAAATCAGAAAACATTATCAGCGACTAAGTAAAATTTCTGGATTAACTATTCTTCAAGTTCAAGAAGCGGAGTTTCAAATCTACCAGGACATTACATTTATTTCAGAAGAGCAGATTAAAATATCTACTTGGGAGATAGCAGAAAAACTTGTATCCGATGTTGATCCTAATGATGTTCAATACGTAGCATTCTCAAAACACTTTAAATGCAAAATCTGGAGTGGCGATAAAGCATTAATCAGAGGACTTGCAAAAAAGAAGTTTACAAGATTCATAACAACAAATGAGCTATTTATATTGAGAGAAAATCTACTTTAAAATTGTAACGGCAGGTAACATGGGTTTGCCGCAAGCTGGGCTAGACCAACTTTCTTCAGCATTTTATCGCTATTAATCTTCGGCTATGGGGTTGACCGTTTATTAATTGTGTTTACGTTTTAAATAAAATTTTCGTTTCTTTATGGGCATGGTCAGGGGGGGCGGACACAGCATCAAATACCCAGCCTGCGGCAAGCCCCAGACGTTGTATGTCACCCTGTTGGACACTTCCTACGTAATCATGCGGACATTTTAGCGACATCTCAAAGCCAGTGTGTAACCCTTCTGACAATTGTATTTAAGAATTTGCTTAAATATGCATTCTTTCCCTATATTTGTCTTGACAAATTATTTTAACAATGGCTAATGACACTTGCATCAGGTTACTGGCAGACCATGAACAAATTAAAAGCTGCCGTGAAAAACTAAAAATTAACTCAAAGTCTTTTTTACAGTTGGGACAAATTCTTGCTTTGGCTGGTAACGAAGTACGACTGAAAATTCTTTTTTTACTGGAAGAAGAAAGTGAGCTCTGTCCTTGTGACCTTTCAGACATTTTAGGCATGAGCATTCCGGCAGTATCACAACATCTAAGGAAGTTAAAAGATGGAAACATTGTTGAAACGAGGAAGGAAGGACAAACCACCAACAATATTCCAGTTTTCGTAAATAAAGTTTGAAACCTCAATCCATTCATCTGGTCCTACGTAAATAGTTACTGATGGATTGTGTTCGATGTAATTTAATTTCAGTCTCTTCCATTCGTTAAGTAGGTCGAT
>JANOJO010000063.1:0-8413 GCA_031418795.1 Bacteroidota bacterium
CTGAGTATAGTCTCAGGTTTAGATGTTGGTGAACAGTTTATTATTCCCGGCTCTTTATCCGGTTCTTTATTAAGTAATAATTTTGATCTTACTTATATCGCAGGACAATTGACTTTTAAAAAAGACACTATTACTATTACAGCAGAAAATAAAACAAGGCAATTTGGCGATCCAAATCCTGAACTGACAGTAACTTATAGTGGGTTTGCGCCTGGCGAAGATTTAGAAACCAGTGGTATTACTGGTGCTCCGGTTTTGAGCACATCGGCTACACCTACCAGCACCACGGGCACATATCCTATTACAGTAAGCGCAGGCAATCTGGCTTCGTCAAATTATGCTTTCAAATTTGTAAATGGGTTACTAACTGTTACAAACAATCCGTGTTTAATTGTACGTCCTCCATTTACTAATTTTGGCAGTACTCCCAATCCGCAAAGTCCAACCAGCTTATGGGTGAATGTTGCAATAAAGATTAGCGGACAACTAAAAACACATGGCAGGTATCTTACATATACCGGTGGATCTATAACATTAAAAGATATTACTGCTACTGACCCGATAACTAATACGCCGATTACAACCAAAGATATACCCAATGGTAAAGTCATGGCGGACTCAAACGTTAAAACTGCAGCTCAGATCTACACACAGTATAATGGTATTAGCAAATCATGGATCACCCATGTGCCGTTGCGCTTTAGCAGCACCTCTGACATTTTTATTTCAGGCGCCATCATTAATTCTTCCAATGGATTTGTAAAAAAGAAGAATAATGCGAATTCAAGTACCATTGTCCAGGGAATTTTCTACAGTGATACAGTTTATTCTGATCAATGGACTTATGCGTTAGCAACTTACCGGCCATATTTTGATTATACAGCTATTGCTGGTACTGCAGGTACGGGAAAAGTAGTATCCATTAATGGAACATATCGTGCAGGCACACCATTATCTTCTGCAGGCACACCAATAAATTCCCTGGTAAATGGTGGCAGTGGTGGTGGTGGAAATAATTATACTGGAAGCACCAGTTCATTTGATAATTTCACAGCATGCCCAACACCGGGAGGTTTTCCAGTTACCAGCCGTTCTGGCAATTCTTTATTGACTCAGAATGAAACTAAGAATCAGCCATTAGAAAACTCAGTTCAGATAATTCCAAATCCAGCTTCAGATTTTATAAACCTGTCCTTTGTTCCAGCGGAAACGGGTAATTCTAAGATAGTTTTATATACTATTGATGGGAGGAAGGTTTTTGAAACTGATAATGGTATTGTTGAAGCAGGCTTGAAATACATGAAGAAGATTGATGTGAGTAAACTTAATAATGGAATATACCTGGTTCAGTTATGGAGCGCAGATAAAGTAACCAGTAAAAAAATTATTATCAGCCAATGATTTTTAAAACTAATTTATTAAACGCATAATATTCAGACATAAAAACTTTTATATATAAAAGAAAAATCCTTGCCTTAAACTATTATGAATAATTACAAACAAAAAATATCTTGTGGTAAACTATATTGCATGAATCCTAAGAAAATAATTTTATTATTTTTTCTTTTACCCGTTTCTCTTTGCATAACCGCCCAGGCTATTTTGCAATCTCCTCAGGCAGGAGAAGACACTGCAACGGTAAATGCATTGCTTAAGCAAAGCCAGGATCGGATTGCTGACGATCACGATAAAGCAATAAGCTTAGCTAACCAGGCCAAAGATATCGCTGAGAAAATAAATTTTCCTCAGGGCAAGGCTTATGCCTTAAAAAATATTGGGTTGGTTTACAGAAGGCAGGGGAAAAATTTAGAAGCACTTGAAAATTATAATCAATCCTTAAAAATATTTCAGGAAATAAAAGATAATGTGGGGTTAGCAAATCTTTACAGCAACATTGGTTCTGTATATTATAATAAAGGGGATGATACAAAGGCGCTTGAAAACTATCTTCTGTCACTAAAGTTTTCTGAACTGTCTGGCGATAAATACAGAATACTTATAGCTTTAAATAATGTTGGTGGAGTTTATTATATTAAAGACGCTACCTATGATAAAGCACTTGAGTATTATTTAAGGGCTATGCCTATATGTGAGGAATTAGGTAAACTGGAAGATTTAGGAACCATTTGTGTCAATATCGGTTCTATTTATTTTGAAAAAAAGGATGATGAGAAAGCCTTATTTTATTTTAATAAATCCCTGAATGCTTATGGTGATTCTGAAGGCAGCCTGAATGCTTATAATGCGCTGGGCAAACTTTATATCAGGGAATCCCAATATGAACTTGCTTTATTGAACCATAAGAAAGCGTTATCTATTGCAGAAAAATTTAATAATAAAGTATCCGTTATAGAATCTCTGATTGGTTTGGGAAATGTTTATTCAAAAAAAGGAGAATATCCTGCTGCGCTTCAATATTTTTCCAGGGCTGAAATTCCGGCTGTAGAAATAGATGCAAGGCATGAATTAAAAGATATTTACCAGGAAATGGCATTGGCTTTTTCCAAGGCAGGTGATTACAGTAGTGCATTTAAATATCAGACTCTATATACGAATATTAAAGACACAATTTATAATATTGACACAGATAAAAAATTAGGCAGTCTGCAATTTGATTTCGATCTGCAAAAGAAAGAAGGAGAGATTAACAACCTTACAAAAGATAAAGCACTAACAGATCAAAAACTGCAAAGACAGAAGCTTGCCAAAAATGCTTTCATGATCGGGCTGGCTCTTGTATTGATGATTGCAGTATTAATTTTCAGAAACTACCGGATAAAAGTAAAAACACATAAAATTCTTGATCAGCAGAAAGGCGAAATAGAAGGATTGCTTTTAAATATTCTTCCTGCAGAAGTTGCTAAAGAATTACAGGTAAAAGGCCATGCTGTTCCCAGGTATTACGATTCAGTTTCTGTTATGTTCACGGATTTTAAAGGATTTACACTGATAGCCGATAAAATGACGCCACAGGATCTGGTGGAAGAGCTGAATAACTGTTTTATAAAATTCGATGAAATAGTTGGAAAGTATAACATTGAAAAAATTAAAACTATTGGTGATTCTTATATGTGTGCCGGAGGAATTCCAACCCCGGACGCAGATCATGTTGAAAATATTATAAAAGCAAGTTTGGAAATAAAAAATTTCACAAAAGAGTACAATCAAAAGAGAGAAGAAGCAGGTTTGGAGCGGTGGGATTTACGAATCGGAATTCATGTGGGCCCGGTAGTAGCTGGTGTGGTTGGTAAGAAAAAATATGCTTATGACATATGGGGAAGTACCGTCAATATTGCCAGCCGTATGGAATCAAACGGGGAGCTTGGGCAGGTAAATATTTCATCTTCTGTTTATGAAATGGTAAAAGATAAATTCCATTGCAGTTACCGGGGTAAAATATATGCTAAAAATGTAGGGGAAATTGATATGTATTTTTTGGATGAGGGAAACAATGGAGCTTTTCAGGATGCAGTACTTGTAAATGGTGCAGAAAAAAGTGAAATCGAATCACATCTATCCTGATTTTAGAATAAATATTTTTTTAGTTTTCAATTCTTTCTTTTTTCAGCAGCGGCCAATCATTATTTTTTACATGCGCCGTTTTCATCAACCCTTCAATTTTTTTTACTACAGCAGGATTTTTTCCGGCTATATTATTTTCTTCAGCAGGATCGTTTTCTAAATCATATAATTCAATCGCTGCATTATCGTTATTATTTACATCAAGCCTTATGCCTTTCCATTTTCCCCAGCGCACCGCCTGCCTTCCATTATTTTCATGAAACTCCCAGTAAAAATATTCATGCTGTTGTTGTTTCCCCTTTTTTAATAAAGACGGCACTAATGAAATGCCATCAATTTTATTTTTATATCTCACAGAAGCTAACTCTAAAAAACTTGGATACATATCCCATAAAGCAGCAGCATTGTTGTTTACTACCGGTTTTATTTTACCCGGCCAGTAAGCAATAAACGGAACCCTTATTCCTCCTTCATACAAATCTCTTTTTATTCCTTTAAATATTCCATTGCTGTTAAAAAATTCCGGGTCGCCTCCATTTTCTTTATGCGGGCCATTATCACTTGTAAAAATGATAATGGTATTTTCTGCAATTCCTTTTTCTTTTACCAGCTTCACAATGTCACCAATATATTTATCAAGCCTGCTCACCATGGCTGCAAAAGCAGCATGTGGCAATGGTTCGGGGTTCATATTATGCGGCCTTGTTTTCAAAGCATTGCCGGTTAAAGGCTGTTCATTAAATTTTTGTTTGTAATAATTATAAAGATTGTCATGTGGTACTATCACATCACCATGCGGTAATGTATAAGGCAGGTAAAGAAAAAATGGTTTATCAGAACTTTGTTTTATATAATTCATTGCTTCGTTATGAATCATATCAGCAGAATATAACGAATCGTATTTTAAATTAACAGATAAATCAACCCGTTCATGATTATTCCATAAATGATCAGGATAGTAATCATGTGCAAGGCTCTGACTGTTGTATCCAAAAAAAATATCAAACCCTTTTTTATTTGGATCGCCATTCGTGGTAATAAATCCCAATCCCCATTTTCCAAATGCAGCTGTAGCATAACCATTTTGCTGAAGCAGATTTGCAAATGTAATTGCAGAATCTGGCAGTGGAGTTTCACCTTCGGGAGGAAAAGGTTTATTTCCTCTTATATAAGTATGCCCGGTATGAAGCCCGGTAAGAAAACTTGATCGGGCAGGTGCACACACCGTAGAACCGGAATAGAATTGTGTAAACTTCATGCCATTCTTTGCCAGCAGATCAATATGGGGTGTTTCAATTTTCTGCTGACCGTAGCAACCAATATCTCCATAACCAAGATCATCTGCTAAAATGAAAATGATATTGGGTCTTGTTATTTTTGTTTGTGCAGAAAGTGAAAAAGAAAATAAGTTGAACCAAATAAAAATGCCAGTCAAATATTTTCTCATTGAAATTTATTTTCTCATTTTATAAATCTCAGTTCCTGCCAGCAGGAAACAACCCAATCCATAATCTTCAAAATCCGGTGTTTTATCATAACCAACAGGCTGACCATCTTTTGGTTCTTTACCTGTACCCTGTACATAACCCAATTTTCCATCAGCATGTACGGCTTCTTTGCTCATCGCATTCCATGCTTTTACAATGGCTGGTTTATAAGTTGCTTTATCAAATATTCCGTTATTAATGCCCCATGCAAAACCATAAATAAATAAAGATGTACCCGAAACTTCTTTACCACCAAAATTATTTGCATCATTCAAACTTACATTCCAGTAACCATCTGCACGTTGCAAGGGAAGTAAAGCCACACACATATCTTTAAAATCCTGCAGGTATTCGTTGTAATGCGGATCTAATTTTGGAAGTTCGCTTAATGTTCTTGCCAATGCAGCTACTACCCAACCATTACCACGGCTCCAGTAGCAATCTTCTCCATTCGGTTCTTTATACGGCGGCACAAAATCTTTATCTCTCCAC
This sequence comes from Bacteroidota bacterium, assembly GCA_031418795.1. Taxonomy (GTDB): domain Bacteria; phylum Bacteroidota; class Bacteroidia; order Chitinophagales; family Chitinophagaceae; genus VBAS01. The sequence continues at coordinate 5,502 of JANOJO010000063.1, forward strand.
CAAAGTTTTTCTTTTTGATTGTACAATCCATTACCACCATGTTTATATTTAGTAAATGCATACATCTCATACATGCGGTGAAAATAATTTGGTTCGTTATAAAGGTTTCCCAATTTTACAAATACCGGCATCGCCATTTGCAGTGCATCTATCCAGTTCCAGTCATCTATTTTTTTTGTGAGCATCATGGTGTCAATGGATGCTTTAATATCTTTCACTCTTTCGGGGTTTTGCTTATTGTCCAATACATACAAATCAATATAGGTTTGTGCGCAGCAATGGTTATCTGCATTTCTGTTTTTTATACCACCCCGCAATCCCCATTTATGTTTTTCACCCCACTGCAATGCATAGTCGTAATAAGTTTTTTGCTTATCTATATTATATAAAGCCATCAGTCCTTCGTAATACACTGCCCTTGTCCAGATATTACTTGGCCTTTCTATGTTTGTAAAAATTGGTTTGCCTGCATCCGGCCATTTATCCATGAAATATTGATTGGTGAGGCGAATTGTTTTCAGAATAACTTTTTTCTTTGGTAATTTTTGTGCATCAGCAATAAAAATGGAGATGACTGCCAGCAGGAGTATTAAGATTTTTTTCATACAGCAATAATGTTTTTTCAATTGAAACCCGATGTTAGTGCAAAAAAATATTTCTACCATCCCGTTATGTCCTGAATAGTTAATTAAAATTCTTAAAATGACTTTACTTTATTTCAGTTCCAGCATCACCACGCTCTGTGCAGGCAATTCAATCACCAGTTCATTATTTTCTTTTCTTGCTCCGGTTAATAAACCAATGATGACAGTATTCGGATTTTCAAATGTATTAATGTCTGTTATTTTTTTCGATGTAAGAATTTGCCCTTTCACTGTCGTCCATTTTATACCCGGCAGTGCAGTACGGATATTTATTTTTTTATTGGGATCAATATTTACTAATGTAATATGCACGGCACCCGTTGAATCCTGCGAAGCAGAAATATTTACACCCGCTATTTTTTTATCTTCAAATAAATAATCAGGTGAAGTAAAACTTACCGGCAATTTTTTTGCATCCATGTGCACTTTATATAAATCAAACACATGGTAAGTGGGTGTCAGCAACATCTGTGTTCCTTTAGTAAGTATCAATGCCTGCAGCACATTTACTGTTTGCGCAAGGTTTGCCATACGTACACGGTCGCTGTGATTATTAAAAATATTTAATGTGGTTGCAGCCACTATCGCATCCCGCAAACTATTTTGCTGGTATAAAAAACCAGGATTGGTGCCCGGCTCCACATCTGTCCAGATGCCCCACTCATCAACGGCAAGTGCAACTTTTTTTGTTGGGTCATACCTGTCCATAATAGTTGAGTGGCGTGTAACCAACTCGTCCATCACCAAACAATTTTTCATCGTATTGAAATATTCTTTTTCATCAAATGCAGTTGCTGATCCTTTCTTGCTCCAGCTTCCTGTTGGTAATGTGTAATGATGTAAACTTAATCCCCACATTTGATTTGTATTCACTTTACGCATCATTGTTTCCGTCCAGTTATAATCTGATGAACTTGCACCTCCCGCAATTTTTAAAAGCGGCGCATCTTTATAATTTCTTGAATAGGTAGCATAACGTTTATACAGGTCAGCATAATAATCGGCAGTCATATTTCCACCACAGCCCCAATTTTCATTTCCCACTCCCCAGAATTTTACACGCCAGGGTTCACTGCGGCCATTTTGTTTTCTCAAATCTGTCATTGTACTTTTTGCATCGGAATTAAGGTACTCAACCCACTTCGCCATTTCTTCCACAGTACCGCTGCCAACATTGCCTGAAATATATGGTTCACAGTTAAGCAATGTACACAGTTCTAAAAATTCATGAGTACCAAAACTGTTATCTTCTGATACGCCACCCCAGTTTGTATTTACCATATAGGGTCTTTCTTTTGGTGTACCAATGCCATCACGCCAATGATATTCATCGCCAAAACATCCACCTGGCCAGCGCAGGTTGGGTACTTTAATTTTTTTCAAAGCATCTACTATATCCAATCTTATTCTGTCTTTTTTTAAAACGTTCAGCGTATCACTTACCCAAAATCCATCATAAATGCATCGGCCAAGATGCTCGGAAAAATGTCCGTAAATATGCCGGCTGATGGTATTGGATTTGCTCATACCATCAATTATAACGTTGGTGGATGTTTGTGAGTGTATTAGCAAAGTGAATTGCAGTAATGATGCAAGCGGGAAAAATATTTTTTTCATTTTTATAATTTTTTATAAATCAGGGTTTAAATATATCCAAGTTACTCTTTCTTAAAAAAACTAATTCAGCATAAACAAAGGTTTGGTTCATTATTTATATCCATAAATTCCGGGAACGATTGCGTAAAATTAATTGCAGTTTCAGGATAGGGCAGGATACTTAAAGATGGTCATATTTATACTTTTAAATTTCTTTTCAAAATATAAAAATCTAAAACTGCTGTATGAAAAAAAATCTGCTTATTAAAAGAGCATGGTTATTCTTTGCCATGTTACTTTTTTCTTCACTTTCATTTGCACAAAACAATTTCAAAGTAACCGGTAAAGTAACTGATGAAACAGGAAAACCTGTACAGGCAGCAACTGTACAGGTGAAAGGTACTTCGATAGGAACAGTTACTGCTGCTGATGGTTCTTATTCATTGATGGCTCCTTCAGGCACTTCAAGCCTGGTGATCACATCCATTGGATATACTGAACAGGAAGTTGCCATTAATAACAAATCAGAAATGAACATATCCATTGAGAGTACTGCTTCATCGTTACTTGATGTTGTAGTTATTGGTTACACTACTATTAAAAAGAAGGATGTAACCGGCGCAGTTGCCGGTATCAATCAGAAAGACATCAGGTCCCGGCCGGTAGATAATG
>JANOJO010000064.1:0-2682 GCA_031418795.1 Bacteroidota bacterium
CTTCCAGAAATCAAACAGCACGGCAAAATCTTCTACTGATGAATTTGTTTGTTCAAACAAATTCAACCAGTATTCATTCACCTTAATTTCTTTCATGGTGGAAGTGGCACGGGCATTATCATCCCAAAAACCCGGACTCAGCGATAGCTGTTTATTGTTTTCGATTTTAGCACGTCGGTTCTCGACGTCAAAGAAACCTCCTTACCCCGGCAGAGCGGGACCGCATATCGTTTATTTTTTCTATTGTCATAGTAGCGCAAATTTAGGTGAAATGGGTGAATGGCTAATAAGTTAGTTGGAGGGATTATGTAGCCGGCTGGATACATTCGAAACTCTAAAAAGCAAATGTGGAGTATTTTAAAAATCAACATTGTAAAATGTGGTATATAATGCGAAACTTTGCATATATATACTTTCTTAAGCGCTTATCAATGGATATTAATAGCTGGTTTACGATAATAACTGTATTCATCGCAGTTCTTGCATTTTTTCCTAAAGAAGAAAGAAAGCTTTTAGAATACAAGCTTGGCAAAATAGAATCTGGGGTTATATTAATAACACTTGTTGTAATAATTCCTTATCTGATTCTATTTCCCAAACTAATGGACAGAATAGGTTTTTTAAAATCATTTACAATTCAAAATGGGGTTGAACCAAGCAGTATTGCATTCGCCGTTTTCTATATCATTTTTATTTGGATATTAATTCGACTTTTCTGGATACGACCGAAAAATAGGGTTAGCAGAAGTACAATAGATTACTATAATAAATTGTTAAGCGAATTGCCTTTTAATAGATTCTTTACTCTCTTTACCAGATATACTCCTGATAATATTTCTGAGAAGGATTTGGAATTATATGAGCCAATTCTTTTTAATCCTGTTTTCTTGAAAGGGGTTGCTCAATATCAACCCTCATATCTTTCCAAAAACTGGGGTAATTACAATAGTGAATCAGATTTTAGAAACTTATTCAACATTTTTCTCGCAGATACTCAGTCTGCATACTATCTAGAAATTAAAGAACATAGAGAATCAAATAAGGTATTGGCGAATTCTCCTTTTCTCCAAACAGTTTTGGTAAAGAATCTTAAACAAAATATTGACAACGAAATTTTTCCATTAATGTATGATACAATACAATCACATTTGAAGGCCGAAAAAATGAAAGAAAATAGTATTTATACCCAGCAATATGATTATAAATTTATAAGAGAAGAGCAAGGGTATGATTTGCCAATTTATTTTCACATCAAGTTTATTGGATTAATGTATTCAAATGCAATTAGCAATAAAATTGATATAGATAATCTTTCAACGTTCAATGGACATATGCGTACTCTTTTTTCAGAAATGATTGGAAGAATGATAACCAATATGCCGATTAACAGAGATTCTAAAAAAGAATATGAAACGAATTATCATTGGCTAATAGCTGAAACCTTTGACGTTATTTCAAACTGGCTTGATGTTTATGGAGGTGAACACCCAACGTATCCCGAAGAATATGAAAATGGTGTTCTTAAATTTAAGCACACTGTCTTTGAATCAAAAAGTAGTTATAAATATTTTATTCCCCAATGTTTTGCCAACTGTCTGGAGAAATTATATAAAGGTCTTGAGGAAGGAAAAATTACTCAACAGTTTATTAATATGCGATTTCATTATGACATAATGAACTATTATTATGAGTGGTATGCAATAGATGAAATTAGGTCACAAATTGAAGAAGAAATTATTGCCAATATACCTCAAAATATTTTACCCGATATTCTTGATTATTCATTGGATGAGGAATTTGCCACCAAATATCATTCTTTTAAAGAAAAGAAATTTCATAGTGTTAAAGAGGAAGAGGTTAAAATACAAAAGAGGTTATGGGATTTTCTAAATAAAAGAGAACTTTTATAATAGTTCTCTTTTCGTCCTTGCAAAGTATCTTCTCCTATTCTTTCCAAGCCGAGTCTCCGCAGGGACTCGGCGCAAACTGAAAAGCCATTTTCATTCCCCAACATTTTTTGTAACTCTTTTCTTCACGGTTAGGCAAAGCCAACTCCGATGTTATTCCTACCGGCAAATTTTAATTACCTTTACTGTAAACAATATACAAAATGCAATACCTGCTTGAAGTAAAAAATAACAAAGACAAATTTGTACTGGAGCTATTACAACATTTCCGGTTTATAAAAACACGTCCGCTTACCAGGGCGAATATGACTTTGCTTTCTGAATTACAGGATTCCATTATCGAAGTAAATGAAGCTAAAAAAAGAAAAGTGAAACTGCAAAACGCCAAAGAAATGCTTCATGAGTTATAAAGTTGAATCTACTGAAAGTTTTAAACGCCAGCTTAAACGATTGTTAAAGAAATATCCCTCTTTAAAAAATGAAACTGCCTGGCTTATTGGAACTTTAGAGCAAACACCTGAGTTTGGTACATCAATCGGTAAAGGATGCTATAAAATAAGATTGAGTATCGCCTCAAAAGGCAAAGGCAAAAGTGGTGGTGCCAGGGTTATCACTCACATTTATATCACCCGCCATACTGTTTACTTACTTGCCGTTTATGATAAATCAGAACAAGACAATATTCCGGATAAGATTCTGGAAGCTCTTTTAAAACAGTTGTAATATTTATTCCCGACAGATCCCTTAAGACATTTATCTCTCCCATATTCATTAC
>JANOJO010000065.1:0-6624 GCA_031418795.1 Bacteroidota bacterium
GTAGTTTTTTCTCAATTAAATGATATTTCTAAAAGCTATGATTTTGCTTACGATAAAAATTATCGTGACCAGAAAAAATTATTCCGTGCAAAACCTGCCTTTAATTTATTCTTTAATGCTCAAATGAAAGTAGCAGATTACTTAGCGCTAAGATTTGGTATTCATTGTACATATGCCCCGTCAATAGAAAGTAAAAAAAAGTATAAGCCGATAGATAAAACCGCTGATGAATTTAATTCCATTTTCAACAGTAATGCAAAATCAATTTATTTATCTTATGGTTTGAACCTGGGATTGTTATATAATATTCACTGAGAATTGGAATAATAGGAAGAAGTCTCCCAAACCTTAGAGCGGAAGTCCTTCGACATGAATTCACCCCTAATTATCCCTTAAAATACCTGCATAAAACTTGTAAAGATTCTAAAATTTTTCTGTGCCCAGAACTGGATTCGAACCAGCACATTCTTTCGAACGCTGCCACCTGAAGGCAGTGCGTCTACCAATTTCGCCATCTGGGCAATTACATTAATTAGATTCAAAAAAAAATAAAAAAACTTTTTTGTGCCTGGAATCCCGATTGAATCGGGACACATCCGCCTTTGGCGGACGCTGCCACCTGAAGGCAGTGCGTCTACCAATTTCGCCATCTGGGCGGGGTGCAAATATATTCACTAAACCGATACATTGAAATCTCTCAACGCATCATTCAAACTTGTTTTTAAATCGGTGCTTGGTTTTCGCTGACCAATTATCAATGCACATCCCACGCCATATTCACCGGCCGGGAATTTTTTTGTATAACTTCCCGGTATCACCACACTGCGGGCAGGTACACGGCCTTTCATTTCTATTGGTTCGCCACTGCTTACATCTATTATTTTTGTTGATTGGGTTAAAACAACATTAGCACCCAGCACTGCTTCTTTTTCCACTCTCACTCCTTCCACTACAATGCATCTGCTACCAATAAAACAACCATCTTCTATAATCACCGGAGCAGCTTGCAATGGTTCCAGCACACCACCAATACCCACGCCGCCACTTAAGTGAACAGCTTTTCCTATTTGAGCACAACTGCCAACAGTTGCCCATGTATCCACCATTGTTCCTTCATCCACATACGCACCAATGTTTACATAGCTTGGCATCAGCACTACATTCTTTGCTAAGTATGCACCATATCTTGCTACTGCATGTGGCACTGCACGAACACCAAGTTTTTTATAATTTTTTTTAAGCAACATCTTATCATAAAATTCAAACGGCGCCAAATCCCATGTCTGCATTTGTTGTATGCCAAAGTACATGAGTATTGCCTGCTTTACCCATTCATTTACCTTCCATCCGTTTTCAAAAGGCTCAGCTGTTCTCAGTCTTCCTTTATCCACTTCTTCAATCACTGCACGAACTGTATCGGAATATTTTGAATCTTTTAAAAGTTCACGGTTGCCCCAGGCCTCAAGTATTAATTCTTTCATTGGTTTAAATAAATTTTTGCGAAGATAATGTTTAGCAGAAGACAATTTTAATTTGCACTTTTGCACATTAATCATCCTGCATTTTCTATGAACATCGGATTCGATGCAAAACGGGCTTTTCACAACGGTACTGGCCTCGGCCATTACAGCCGTACGCTTATCCATTCGCTTGCTGAATATTTCCCCCAACACGAATATTTTCTTTTTAATCCCAAACCATCTTCCCTGTTTCAATTTAAAGAAAGGAACATATATGAAGTATTACCTCAATCTATACCACATAAACTTTTTCCATCATTGTGGCGGGGCAGTTGGGTAAAATCTGATTTGCAAAAACATCAGATTGATCTTTATCACGGGCTAAGCCATGAAATTCCTCTGGACATTCAAAGCACCGGAATAAAATCTGTTGTCACTATTCATGACCTCATCTTTGAACGATTCCCGGAGCAGTATTCAAAAATTGATGTAAAAATTTATAGAACCAAGTTTCAATATGCCTGCAATCATGCAGATAAAATAATTGCCATCAGTGAACAAACCAAACGTGACATAATTGAATTTTATAAAACACCGGCTGAAAAAATTACAGTTTGTTACCAGAGTTGCAACCCTGCATTTGGCAAGCAGGTAAATGAAGAGGAGAAATTGAAGATTAAAAAGAAATATAACCTGCCCGATCAGTTCTTTCTGTATGTGGGTTCGGTTATTGAAAGAAAAAACCTCCTGAACATTTGCAAGGCCATGTTTCTTTTAAGAAATGAACTAAATATTCCGCTGCTGGTAATAGGTAATGGAAAAAAATATAAAGTACAGGTAAAAGATTATATCACGCAAAATGGGTTAGAAAAAAAAATAATTTTTCTTTCTGAAAACGAATCCGTGAAATCCTTAAAATCATTTCAATCCGCGATTGATTTTCCTTCAATTTATCAGTCAGCTATTGCAATGATTTATCCTTCCTTCTTTGAAGGGTTCGGCATTCCGGTTCTTGAAGCTTTATGGAGCCGCCTGCCGGTTATTACTTCCAATACATCTTGTTTGCCCGAAGCGGGTGGCGGTGGAGCGTATTATGTCAATCCCGCAAGTGCAGAAGAAATTGCGGTTGGTATGAAAAGAATTTATACAGAACAATTACTTTCTGGTACACTGAAGGAAAAAGGTTGGCAACATGCACAGAATTTTACCCAACAAAAAACGACAGAGGCGGTGATGAAGCTTTATCATGAATTAATTGGTTGATTGTTTAATGGTTAAATTGTTAAACTGTTTTCAGTATGAATTTTGAAAATGATATAAATAAATGTCTTGAAGTACTGAAAGCCGGTGGCCTGATACTTTATCCTACAGATACTGTTTGGGGTATTGGGTGTGATGCAACTAATGAAGTTGCTGTTGATAAAATTTATCAATTAAAAAAAAGACAGGATAACAAAACGATGATTGTATTAGTGGCTGATGAAAGAGATGTATTGCAGCATGTAGCTGCACCGGATCTTTCGGTTTTTGATTTTTTAGATAAGACAAATAAGCCAACCACAGTAATTTATAACGGGGCGCTGGGTGTTGCAGAAAATCTTTGTGCAAATGACGGATCAGTTGCCATCAGGATTTGCAAAGATGTTTTTTGCAAAGCATTAATCAAAAGATTCCGCAAGCCAATAGTTTCTACTTCAGCAAATATTTCAGGGCAGTCAACTCCAAAAATTTATAAAGAAATAAGCGAAGAAATAAAATCCGGCGTTGATTATATTGTTCAATACCGGCAGGATGATGAAACAAATACTGAACCTTCTGCAGTTATCAAATGGAATATGGATGGGAGTGTGACGGTCCTTCGAAATTAAAAGGAATAACAACATTCATTATTTTATTATTAATTATTGTGTGCACTTTTAAATAATAATCAGTAATCAATAATCATTAATTTTTTGACCATCTTTGCATCAATGGATATTAATTGTACTGATAAAGAACTTTTTATTTTTAATAAAATTGCTCATGCTGCTGCGGAGTTGAATTTGGAAACTTATTTAATTGGTGGATTTGTAAGAGATAAAATAATTGGCAGGGAAACAAAAGATGCAGACATTGTTTGTGTGGGTGATGGAATAGCTCTTGCAAAAGCAGTTGCTCACCGTTTCAAACCCGTACCAAAGGTGAGTTATTTTAAAAATTTTGGAACTGCTCATATCAGAATCAATTTATCAAATCATAATGAATCTTCGAAAGCCCCCTCCATTGGAGACGGTTTAGGGGAGGCCGGAGCCTTTGATATTGAATTTGTAGGTGCAAGAAAAGAAAGTTATCAATACCATTCCCGTAAACCGGAAGTAATTGCAGGTACACTAAATGATGATCAGGACAGGCGGGATTTCACCATAAATGCATTAGCCATTAGTTTGAATGCCGCTGACTATGGAAAACTGTTTGATCCATTTGAAGGAATCAATGACATCAAAAGAAAAATAATTCGTACACCGCTTGATCCTTTACAAACTTTCAGTGACGATCCGCTGCGTATGATGCGGGCTATCCGGTTTGCATCGCAGTTAGGTTTTGAAATTGAAGAAAAAACATTTCAGGCGATAAAAGATGAAACTAATCGTATCAATATTATTTCACAGGAAAGAATTACCGATGAACTGAATAAAATAATTGCCAGTGATAAACCTTCAGTTGGTTTTGATTTACTGTATCAATCCGGCTTGCTTCATATTATTTTTCCGCAGATGGTGGATCTGGCTGGCGCAGAATATAAAGATGGCATGGGGCATAAAGATAATTTTTATCATACCCTGCAGGTGCTGGATAATGTGGCGAAAAAAACAAATGATCTTTGGATTCGCTGGGCAGCGGTATTGCATGATATAGCAAAGCCAGTAACAAAAAAATTTGAAGAAGGACATGGCTGGACTTTTCACGGGCATGAAGCAGCAGGTGGAAGAATGGTGCCTAAACTTTTTTCCAAATTCAAATTGCCGTTGAATGATCAAATGAAATTTGTACGGAAATTAGTGGAGCTTCATTTACGACCTATCAGTTTAACCAAAGAAAATATTACTGACTCTGCTATTCGCCGGTTGTTATTTGATGCAGGCAATGACATAGAATCGCTGATGATGCTTTGCGAAGCAGACATTACATCTAAAAACAAATGGAAAGTAAAAAAGTACCTGGTGAATTTTCAATTGGTAAGACAACGCTGCCAGGAGGTGGAAGAAAAAGACAGCATCCGCAACTGGCAGCCACCCATTTCCGGTGAATTGATTATGGAAACTTTTGGATTAACACCATCCAAGCCGGTAGGCATAATTAAAGATGCAATTAAGGATGCCATATTGGATGGCAAAATTACAAATGATTTTGATGCAGCCTATGATTTTATGTTTGTAAAAGCAAAAGAATTGAAACTTGTTCAGGTTAAATCTTAAATCGTAAATTTGGCGCATGGCAATATTAAAATTCAGGATATTTTTTGAAGATGATGACAGCATTTACCGCGATGTGGTCATCCGGCATACGCAAACTTTTTTTGAATTGCACGAAGCGATTCTCCGGGCTTATGAATTTGACAACAAACATAAAGCTACTTTTTACCGCAGCAACGATCATTGGCAACGGGGCAGAGAAATTTCTCTTGAATTATATGACCTGGAATATAAAATGCCACCCTTGCTGATGAAAGATACAGCCGTAGGTACAGAGATAAAAAATCCGGGGCAAAGATTTATTTACAATTATGATTTTAATAAAAACTGGAATTTCCAGGTGGAACTGATTCATGTGAGTAAGGAAGAAAATTCAAAACTCAGTTATCCAGCCACAATAAGAACTGAAGGCATTGCACCCAGCCAGTATGGTACCAAAGGATTGCTGGGGCCAAAATTTGCAGATATAGAAGAAAAATATGATCTCACTCAGGGTGCTGAAGGCTTTATTGAAAAAGATGAAGAAGGTGAAGACCTGGGATTAAGCGCTGAAGGAGCTGCGGAAGATGCTGAAGGTGCTGTGGAAGAGGAAGTATAATTAATAATTTTTCACTACTATCATTAATAATATTCAATGATCAATGTTCAATTTTCAATGTACATTTTTTTATGGCTGGAATTCCTCATTGAGTATTGAGCATTGAATATTGAACATTGAACATTTTCTTGGTAAGTCCAAAAACAAAAACTGTCATTATTATTTGCGGGCCAACTGCTGTTGGTAAAACCGCTGTTGCCATTGCACTGGCAAAGCATTTCTCAACTGAAATTATATCTGCTGACAGCCGCCAGTTTTTTAAAGAACTGAATACAGGTGTGGCAAGACCATCGGAAAAAGAACTTGCAGAAGTGAAGCATCATTTCATTGCATCACAATCAATACATGAGGAAATGGATGCGGCTGTTTATGAAAAAATTGCTTTGCAAAAAACAACTGAGCTGTTTGAAAAATATGATGCATTGATAATGGTAGGTGGCACCGGGCTTTATATAAAAGCATTTTGCGAAGGGCTGGATGCAATTCCAACTGTTGATATGGCAACCAGGGAAAAAATAAAAACCGCTTATGAGGAAAAAGGGTTAAGCTGGCTACAGGAACAGGTAAGAGAAAAAGATCCTGAATTTTATAAAATTGGTGAAATACAAAATCCCCAACGCATGATGCGGGCACTGGAAGTGGTTGAGTCCACCGGCAAATCAATTCTTGAATTTAGAAAAGCTAAAAAAGCAATCAGGGATTTTAATATTATTAAAATAGGATTAGAATTACCCAAAGAAGAACTTCATAAAAACATAAACAGGAGAGTGGATGATATGTTTGAGCATGGGTTAGTGGAGGAAGCTAAAGTTTTATTGCCTTATAAAAATTTGAATGCATTACAAACTGTAGGTTACAAAGAAATCTTTGAATACTTAGATGGAAGGGTAACAGATATAGAAGCGGCCGAAGAAATAAAAAAGAACACAAGGCAATATGCCAAGCGGCAGATGACATGGTTTAAAAAAGATAAAGAAATAAAATGGTTTTCTCCGGTACAGATGGAGGAGATGATTCAGTGGTGTCAACAACAGATAATATAATACGATTGAGTTGTTGATAGAAATATTTAAACCAGTAAGAGTTTGTTTTTGGACACCAGCCTTTAGTTTTC
>JANOJO010000066.1:0-3831 GCA_031418795.1 Bacteroidota bacterium
TTATTCTTCAACGGCACTATCATTTCAAAAGCCGGAATGTTTACATCAAACATTTGCTTGTTGTTTAAATTTTCCATCTGGTAAGTGCCATGCATTTTTCCCATTTCAGTTCGCAGGTTGCAGCCGCTTACATACTGGTAACTTTCTCCGGGTGCTATTACAGGCTGCACACCCACCACACCTTCGCCTTCCACTTCGCGGTAAGTGCCATTGCTGTCAAATATATGCCAGTGCCTGCTGTGTAATTTTATGGGGAATGAATTGTGATTTTCAATACCAATGCGATAAGCAAACAGGTACTCCGACTGCATGGGATTACTATTGTCATGCTGGTACATTGTTTCAACTGAAATTTGAACACCTTCTGAAATAAGGCTTATCATTTGCAATTCTGTTTTGGTAAAAGTATAAAAAAATATCTGCTTGAGAATGGAGTTATTATAATTGGCTATTTCTGCATACAAGCCCTAATTTTGCGGCACTAAAAGAAAAAATTTTGAATATGAAAATAGCAGTAGCCAAAGGTGATGGAATAGGGCCGGAAATAATGCAAGCGACATTAACTATTTTCAACGCCAATCATGTGCCGCTTGAGTTTGAATATGTGGATATGGGAAAATGGGTATTTGATAAAGGGTTTTCAAATGGCATGACGCCGGAAGCAAAAAACACAATTGAGTCGCTTGGCATATTATTTAAAGGCCCGATGGAAACACCAAAGGGAAAAGGTGTAAAAAGTGTAAACGTAACGGCACGCAAAACCTGGAATACCTATGCTAATAATAGAGTATTTCAAACACTGCATGGTGTGGATACTGTTTTCAGCAAAGCTGGAATACCCATTGACATAACTGTTGTAAGAGAAAATATTGAAGATACTTATGGCGGCATAGAACACATGCTTACGCATGATGTGGCTTTGAGCCGGCGCTTCATCACAAGGCCGGGCAGCATGCAGTTAATTTGCTATGCATTTGAAATGGCAAAGAAAAAAAATGCAAGAAGAATAACCTGCGGCCATAAGGCCAATATCATGAAGATAACTGACGGACTTTTCTTAGAATGTTTTTATGATGTAGCCAAAAAATATCCTGAGTTGAAAGCAGATGATGTGATAGTGGATGACCTGTGTATGAAATTAGTAACAAGACCAGATTTGTTTGATGTAGTTGTATTAACCAACTTACAGGGAGATATTGTTTCTGATTTATGTGCAGGCCTTGTAGGTGGTTTGGGTTTTGCACCTTCGGCAAATATTGGCGATCATATTTGCATATTTGAAGCGGTGCATGGCACGGCGCCGGATATTGCAGGAAAAAATATTGCAAATCCCACAGCGCTTTTACTCAGCGGCATCGCCATGCTTCGCCATCTTGGTTTTATGCAGAATGCAGCTATCATTGAAAATGCATTGCTTTATACACTGGAAAATGGCGTACACACAGGAGATTTTGGCGATAAAAAAATTGCATCAGTAAATACCACACAGTTTGCAGAAACTATCATCAGCAATTTTGGTAAACAACCTGAGCTTGGTGCAAAACCAGTATTACCTAACATGACAAAAACACCAACTCATTTTAAATTAGATAAAAACTCCATGATGGTTTCTGCTGAAATGCTGGATGAAAAAATTGTTGGCGTGGATATGTTTATTGAAAGTGCGGAGCAGCCGCTGATAATTGCAAAAAAATGTGAGCGGCATGCGGGTGTAAAATTTAAATTAATAAATATCAGCAACCGTGGTACCCAGGTATGGCCAACCGGCTCAGTATATACCAATCTCGTGAATCAATATAATGCAAGATTTGAATCGTTGGATGGAGAGCCACTATTTCAGCAGGATGTTATTGGCCTGTATGTAAGCCTGAGTGGAAATTTTAAAATCTGTTCTTTTGAATTGCTCAATTCATGGGAAGATAAAAAAGCATACTCACTTGCCCAGGGGCAGTGATGGTTTATTATTTTTTTCAATGGCGACTTAAGCTGTATGTCTTTTCAAATCAAAATTGATCAGCTTTCCTTCCAGTACATTAGCAAGTTCCACCACGGCATTGTTTTCATTTTTCCTTGCATTTTTTGTATGCGTGGGATAAAGAGAAACACCGGTGTAGATGCTGTAATGCAGTGTAAGGCTGTTACCATGAAAATTAAAATCCCAGTCAATACTGTCAAAATCATCTTCCTTGCTGCGGAAGTCAATATGAAAATCTTTGCTGAGAATTTCGGCTACCTGGTAGAAACGTTTCAGGCCACCATCGTCATCAATAATGGCTTCGGTACAGCCAAGGGCAATGCGTAGAGTTAGGCTCATAGTGCGGATATTTTATGGTTTTTCGATCAGGATATATGGCTTGGGTTTAATGCACAGTAATTTTGCTATGCTTTAAACTTCTTTGCTTTTTTTGCTGCCTTTGCTGCTTCAGGATCTCCGTTTGCTAATTTTCCGGCATCTACATTTTTGCCATTTGTTTTACAACCATACTTCTGTGGAAATAAATTATTCAAAACCCTGCACGAAGAAAAAATTATTATGAGGCTGATGCAAATGGTAAAAAATCTTACGGCTTTCATAAAGCGGTTTTTAGTAAAACGAATTTACGCAGGAATAATTGCATCTGCCAGAGTAAAGTTACGAGCCAGGAATAATGATTTTAAGGAATAAATCAGATCACCAGTTCATCAGTTCGCAAGTTCTTTCGGTTCACAGGTTTAGAAATAGACAGTCATGTAGTTTTAAATCGTGAACTCTTAAACTAGTTTACTTTCTCCCTGAACCAATCTGCATAGCGGACATAATTATTAGCTATCCGGTCAATTTCCCCGCTAATCATCTCCTGCGGAATATCTTTTATTTTTTTTGCAGGTACTCCGGCATAAATGCTTCCGGCTTCACAAATAGTTGCTTCAAGCACCACTGCTCCTGCTGCAATAATAGTATTGCTGTTTACTACGGCTCCATCCATTATTATGGCTCCCATTCCTATCAATACATTATCATGCACTGTACATCCATGTACAATGGCGTTATGTCCAATGGAAACATTGTTGCCAATCGTTGTTCCGAATTTTATAAAAGTGCAATGAATACAGGCACCATCCTGCACATTCACTTTATTTCCCATTTTAATAAAATTCACATCGCCGCGAATCACTGCGTTGAACCAGGCGCTGCAATCATCACCCATTACCACATCGCCAACTATGGTTGCATTAGGCGCTAAAAAACAATTGCTGCCAAACTGCGGGTATTTATTTTCTACGGGAAGTATTAAAGGCATGTTTAATTAAAAATTAATAATTAAGAATTAATAATTGCTAAAGCAGTAATAGCTCAGCACATGTCAGTGTTTCAATATCAACGACTGCAAATTATAGAAATTCTTTGCGCCTTTGCGTAGCCTTTGCGTTCTTTGCGTGAAATATTTTTTGATGACCGAACGGGAACTTTTCTTAAAACACATTGCTCAGACTTCTCCTTCACCACTCGCTTTTGAAATTGCAAAAGCAGAAGGTTGTATTCTGTATGACGTAAATGGAAAAGAATACATTGATTTA
Organism: Bacteroidota bacterium; assembly: GCA_031418795.1. GTDB lineage: Bacteria > Bacteroidota > Bacteroidia > Chitinophagales > Chitinophagaceae > VBAS01. The sequence continues at coordinate 3,559 of JANOJO010000066.1, forward strand.
ATCGGCGGTATTAGTGTAGCCAATATTGGCCACCGCCACCCCAAAGTAATTGAAGCCATAAAAAAACAATTAGATGCATACCTGCATGTAATGGTGTATGGTGAGTTTGTTGAAAGCCCGCAGGTGCAGTATGCAAAGTTGCTTACCGAAAATCTTCCTTCATCACTCAACACAGTTTATTTTACCAACTCAGGCACCGAAGCAGTGGAAGACGCCATGAAACTTGCCAAACGTGTAAGCAACAGAACACAAATCATTGCTTTTAAAAACTCT
>JANOJO010000067.1:0-4760 GCA_031418795.1 Bacteroidota bacterium
CAAGCTGCCTGATTTTATTTTCCATGTCATCCCATTGCACTTCTTTTTTATCCAGCGCCCAGATGGTTTCTCTCAGCTCCTGCATAGCACCGCGGGCAAAGCTGCTGAGTTTTTCCGCTTCTTTTTTTTCTGCAAGCTGAGGATAATCATCATCAATTTTATTAATAAGATAGGTGAGTTGTGAACCGACATTATCATGAAGTTCCCTGGCAATCCGTTCACGTTCCAGTTGAAGACGATATTCTTCTTCGAGATGTAATAGCTTCTGTTTATACCTCTTTCGTGAAATAATATTACCAATATAGAAAAACAAACCAAGGAAAACTGCAAAGGCTGTTGCAATAAACCAATTGCGTTTCCATACAGGTGGTAATACTTCCAATTTCAACAGACTGCTTTCAGCAGACTCATACCCATCAGGGTTTACCGTTTTTGCAAATAATTCATAATTGCCGGAAGGTAATTTAGAATAAACAGCTTCTCCGATATCTTCCAGGAGTTTCCAATCATCATCAAAACCTGCGAGTTTGTAATAAAGCTGAGATTGCCTTGAGAAAGAATAATGTAATGGTTGTAATTGAAAAATGATTTTCGAGGCAGGATGTGACATTGATAAGATATTATTTTTGTCAATAAGTAAGAGAGTTGTATCTTTTTTTACTGCAAGCAATGCAGGCATGTCCAGAAGAGTATCCGGAACTATCTTGCTCATATCCACTGTAAGTATTGCATCTGTTAATCCAATGAAAAGCGTATTGGTTGCCTGATTATATGTTGCCCTGTTAATGGTATTTTTTTTATCATATAAAATGGGATGAGATCGAATAGCTCTTAAACTGTCTTTCTCAAACAGATGAAGGTAGTTGTCGCTTAATACCCAAAAACGATGTGAGGCATCGCGAAAAACACATATAACTTTTGTGCCTGTAAGACCATTTGCGGAAGAAAATGTCTTGATGATCTTTTTACCGTCAAAAAAATTCAAACCATTTTGGGTGCCAATCCAGATTTCATTTTTCTTTTCTGTGTATATCGAATAAACAGCGTTAGAAAGCAAACCCTCCTTTCTGGACAAATGAGTAAATCCGTTTGCCGTGTCATAAATAGTAAGTCCTGAATTGTAAGTAAGCGCAGCAAAGGAAGAGTTGATTGGCACCAGTGATTCTATAATAAAATGAGCAGCAGGATTTGTAGTCACATTTAATGTGTCAGTCATTTTACTATTGCCATCAAATATATACATTCCGTCTCCATAGGTAGATATGTAAATTCTTTTCTTATGTTCAACAAATCCGGATGTCCCTGTATTGGCATTATAGGAGAACTTCATTTTGCCGGCTACACCGATTTGATTTAGATAATTTTCATCAGGCAGTTTGTAAAAATTATTTAGTGTACCCAAATAAAACTGGCCTTTTGGATCTTTATAAATGCTGGTAAAATTTCCTGCAACCTGATTTTTATATTCATATAGCAATTTGCCGGATGATTGCAGCCGGTAAACAGCTTTGGTTGTCGTAATATAGCTTGTCTTACCATAATGAAAAATAGAAGTAACTTTTCCGTTCGTTTTATACTCTTCAAGATATCCTGTCGGCCAGATTTTAATACCTGCGCCATAGGTGCAGATATAAATATTGTTTCGTCTGTCTTTGTAAACAGATTTGACATAGTTTGTGCCTAGTCCATTTTCAGCTTTAAAATAATACTGCTTGTTTCTGTTATCAATATATATCAAGCCGTTGGCTGTCGCGATAATAAGCTCCTGGTTATTTATTAATATGTTTTTAATATCTGTCCAGACGGGGAAAGGGATAAAATTATCAACAGTAAACTCTTTTTTTAGAATCCAACGAGTGCCGTCTGTGTTATATTCAAAGAAAGAATTCTCTTTATGGGCAATAATCCTGTTATCGCCCAGCCAATAAAAAAAATTGCCTTTGTCAGCAGCCGGATGCCCGAATGGGTGAAAAATAAGCTGCCGATTTCTCAACTCAATAATAAAAAGTTGTTTTAATGATCCAGTGATAAAAAAATCAGGTTTAAGCATTTTGATAAATGCCATATCCGGGAAAAATTGTGGCGGAGAAAATTCGTTTTCAAAAAAATAGAGACCTGATTTTTCAGAGAGAATAAAAAAACTACTGTCTTTATTAAACCAAATTCTTAAAATACTTGCTTTATCATTTCCCTGCATAGGAAACTGAGTTATTACCCTGCCATCATATTTACATACACCTCCATTAACGGTGCCTATCCATATATTCCCAGAAAGATCTTCAGCAAAACAGGAAACGAAGTTGGATGTAAGGCCATTGTCATTATTGAAATATTGAAACTGCCTGCCATCGTAGCGGCAAGCACCTTTATCAGTACCAATCCATAAAAATCCTTTGCTATCCTGAAACACCGTATTCACATAATCACTGGATAGCCCTTCAGCAGTAGTGATCTGTTCAAAGAAAATTTTCTGTCCTTTCACTGGTATAAAACAAAGTAAAAACAGAAAATTGTGCAGCCATTTACATACGCAGTTCATAATAATGGCTTTTGATTATTCATTTAATTTAAGAAATTCATTTTACTAAAACCTGAAAGTTGCCAGGTTTGTTTCAATTATTCATAAAAGCACTGCAATAATTAGCTAATAACATTTATAAACTGTTCATAACTTGTGTAATTCTGTGCATATCTTATCAATTGAAAGTGCAAAACAAGTGCATACAAAACAGGCAAAAAATTTGGAGCGGAAAAATATCTTAAGCAATTTAGCAATATAAGATTGAATAAATCCTTCAACAAGATGAATTTGATCTGAGGCCGGAAAAATTCCTTCAACAGAATTTGGAAGGTCTGCAAACAGGGAAGTCCGTCAAAAGATGGAACTGGATGCTGAGGTGGATGGGTCTTAACCGACAACAAAACCTCCGGAAAGCGTTGGGTAAAGTAAGACACACTGAAGTTTCGGCTGAAGTGTGTAAGAAAAATCCGGCGCTTTTCTAATTTCAATCCTTCCATTTCTTTGTTTTGATTCTCTCCCGATTTTCTGTTAGTTTTGCCCTCTTAAAAAAATTATAGTACGGCAAAATCTCCCGATGGGATCGGGACAGGCGCCCAAACTAAAAAACAAAGATTTATGAAAAAAGGTATTCATCCGGCAAATTATCGTTTAGTGGTTTTTAAAGACATGAGCAATGGCCATTCTTTTCTCAGCCGCTCCACAGCCGGTTCCAAAGAAACAGTAAAGTGGGAAGACGGAAAAGATTATCCGCTGGTAAAGCTGGAGATTTCCAATACATCGCACCCGTTTTTTACAGGTAAAAATATGCTGGTTGATACAGCAGGCCGTATTGATAAGTTTAAAAAGAAGTATGCTAAAAAAGCTGAGAAAGTTGAGACAACTGAGATAACTGAGAAAACTGAGAAAACTGAGAAAACTGATTTGTAACATTACTTGAATCCAGATTGATAATTGGAAAGAGTTTTGTTTTTCATGGCTATACTTAAGTCCCGTAGATTCTTCTTCGGGGCTTTTTAATTTGGATGGTGTTTGATTGTATGGCAGTAGTATTATTGTCCATTGGATTCTGCAAAGGAGACCTTCGTGACTTTTGGTGAAGGCAGGTACTGAAAATCCAATCACCGATTGATGATCTATTGTAATAAAACGCTACATTCATTTATTGAAAACCTGCGTAATTCAACAGCAAGATTGTTGGTATTGCGCTACTGATAAGGGGTGAGTAGCTTGTACTGGATGTTAGCGGCAATTTATTTTACTTTCTAAAAAATGAATATTATGAAAACAGTATCGCTTCTTCAAGTAGATGAACTAAGAAATATTATTAACCAATTAGGTGACAAAGGACTTACCGATGGACAAATTGATTATTTAAAAAATCGTTGGATGCATCAAGTAGAGTATTGGGATTGGCGCTCTCGAAGGTCTCGATGGAGATATTTTGCACTTCGGGCTGTAACAATTTGCGGTAGTGTTGCTATACCAGTATTCACAAGTCTCGCTATGTCTTATTCGACATGCATAGTATTTTCAATCATAGCTACTATTCTTGGTTCTCTTGTAGCAGCATCTGCGGCATGGGAAGGTGTAGCGAATTACGGACAGATTTGGCTTGAAAAGCGTAAAGCTGGAGAACTATTAAAAGTTGAAGGTATGCTCTTCTTTGAACTTGCTGAACCTTATGCGACAGGCGATCATGCAACAGGTTTCAAATCCTTTGTATTGAATGTTGAGAAATTAATAGCAAAGGAAGTTGGTGACTATGTTGCAACGATAGATGCATCATTAAAAAAGCAAATTGAAGACTTGATTAAAAAAGCAAATTGAAGACTTGCTGAAAGCACGAAAACCTGGAACCTAAACGGCAGCTAACATAAAGATTAAAAGAAATATATTTATTTGAGGCTTTGTTCGCAACTTGAAAGTGTGTGCAAGTAATTTACATTTGTGGTTAATGAAAGTGTATCGCATTTTATCTCCAAAAAAAATTTACTTCTTTAATCCCTTCTTCGTTATCGCCAACCGTATTAGCCCTCTGCAAACTTGAAACTTATTTGCCTTGAACAAACTTTTTAGAATTTAACAGCAAAGTCAAATCATCAAAAAAGAAAAAATAAATTTCAATAATTAATAAATAATCAAAATCAAACAACATGAAAAATGCAATCAACTGGTTTGAAATTCCAGTAAATAATTTCACTAACGCAAAAAAGTTTTATGAGACAATTCTTGGTGCTGA
>JANOJO010000068.1:0-3197 GCA_031418795.1 Bacteroidota bacterium
AGCTGTCGCAGTATTTAACCCAGGCCATTGAAATACAAAAAAATTATTTAGAAAACCTGAATTCCTATAACCAGTCGGTCATTCAATATTATTATTACATCAATCAATAAAATTATACAGATGAAAAAGTTTTTAATTATAACCATCATTTTTACCAGCCTGTGTGCTGTCCTTTCCTGCGGCAGCAAGGGCAATACAGAAACCACTATCACTGCAGAAGAAGGGCATGAAGAGGAAAATGAAAATCCCAATATGGCCACCCTCACTGCGGAACAGATAAAGAGTATCGGTATTGAATTGGGAACTATTGAACAAAAACAACTCACCGCATCATTGAAAACAAATGGTGTACTGAAAGTGCCTAATCAGAATAAAGCCAGTGTAAATTCTGTTTATAGCGGTGTGGTAAAATCTTTACGGGTACAACCGGGGAACACTGTGTCAAAAGGACAAACCATCGCAACTATCGCCAACCCTGAGTTTATCAGGATACAGGATGAATATCTTAGTATCAATTCAAAAATTGTATTGGCAGAGCAGGAATACAATCGTCAGAAAGAATTGAATGCCGGTAATGCGGGGGCATTAAAAAATCTGCAGTCAGCCGAAACAGAATTAAGAACATTGCGAAGCCGGAATTCATCTTTAGAACAACAGATACAATTAATGGGTATAAACCCGGCATCAATCAGTAATGGTAAATTAGTTTCTGTTCTTTCCATTCGTAGCCCTATCAGCGGTGTGGTAAGTAATGTAATGGTGCAAATAGGAAGTTATGTGGATGTAAGCACTATTGTTGCTGATATAGTTGATAACAGCCAGTTGCACCTTGATTTGTTTGTATATGAAAAAGATTTACCGAAGTTGAAAAATAACCAGCTTATTCATTTTACACTTACCAATAACCCCGGCAAAGAATATGATGCACAGATTTATTCATTAGGTTCATCTTTTGAAGGAGAGAGTAAAGCGGTAACTGTTCATGCAAATGTTCAGGGAAATAAAACAGGTTTGATTGATGGAATGAATGTTACTGCTATCATCAGCCTGGAAAAAGCAACTGTAACTGCTGTTCCTTCCGATGCTATCGTTAATTTCCAGGGGCAGGATTATATTTTTATTGTAACAGACAAACAGGAAGAAAAAGAAGATAGTGTAAAGCATGATCCAAAAAAGACGGATGCACATGCAGAAGAAAGCGGGGTTAATTTTGAAAGAATACCTGTAGCAAAGGGAACTTCGGATATTGGCTATACAGAGATAACCTTGCTGAAAGAAATTCCAAAAGATGCAAAGGTGGCGGTGAAAGGCGCCTATTTTATTTTGGCAAAACAAACAAATACGGAAGGGCATCATGATTAAATTCTATGCTCCTGTTTTCAAAGACATTTATGGACGCTGGAATGCTTTGTTGTGAATGGAGGAATAAAACTCAGGTTGTAGAAAATATTTTTTCATTACTCAGGAAAATTCATTCTTCTTATTAAATCCTTATAACGGGTTTCGTTTCGAAGTGTATCAAACCAGGGCCAGGCTTTAAGTTCTTTCATCCATACATCACGTTGTTCATATCCTTTTTCGAGCTGGCTGAGCGACTTTTCTTTTTCTCCCAATGCCAGGTAAACAGCAGCCAGGTTAAAACCAGAAATAAGACCTGAATCAGAACGGTTCAGCAATTCTTTCAGAATGGACTTTGCTTCTTCTCTTCGGTTTGCCATAGCATAAGCATAACCCAGCATGGCTTTGTAATGACCCGATACTGACAACTCAGCTGATTGTTTCAGCGGTGTAATAGCTTCCGCATATTGTCCCCGTGCAATAAAAAGCTCCCCGATATTGTGAAGGATTAAAGAATGATTGGGATGAACCTTCAGTGCCTGCTGTAAATAATCATCTGCCTTTTCATATTGTTTTGCATAAATATAAACCTGGCCTATGTAGGCAACAATGATGGGTGAAAGAGGATCAAGTTCTTTTGCTTTTTCAAGTAGCTTGATTGCTTCGTCAAACCGGCCTATAAAACCCAGCATTCTTCCATACCACTGATATGTAGTGGCATAACCAGGATTTAAATCAATTGCCTGTTTAAATGCTTTTTCCGATTCCGCCCAATTCCATTCATAAGACAATTTCCATACTCCCATTGATGAAAATGTTTCAGCCAGTTTATCGTTTAGCGCCAATGCTTTTTGTATGGAATTGTTGGCAAGCAATTTTGCTTCCTGCTGTGACATACCACCTTGTTCGCCTAATAAAATATAACAATCAGCCATCGCTGCATAAGCCTGGGCATAACTACTATCCTGCACAAGAGCTTTTTTATAACTTTCAATTGCTTGCTTATAGCTCATGATGGTCCTTTGGTTCCAATAATGGCGCCCTGTTAAATAAAATTCGTATGCACGGGGATTTACAGCCCGTGCAGTAACAAGTCTTTCTTTATCCTGTGGAGAAAGTTTTATTTTAATTGCTTCGGCTATTTTCTGCGCTACTTCGTTGTGTAAAGCAAGAACGCCCCGCAATTCCCTGTCAAATTTTTCTGACCATAAATGTTTGTCAGTTGTGCCGTCAATCAGTTGTACAGTTATTCGTACAATATCTCCTTCCCGTATCACCGAACCTTCAATAAGTGCTTTAACACCCAGTTCTCTTGCTATTTCGGGCATCGTTTTTTTTGTGTCTTTGTATTGCAGAGTGGATGTTCGGGAAATGACTTTCAGTGAACTGATTTTTGAAAGTTCGCTGATGAGCGTTTCGTGCATACCGGAAACAAAATATTCCTGTTCAGGATTACCGGATAGATTTTCAAGCGGAAGAACTGCAATGGAATCAATGACGGAAGAACTCTTGCCGGTTGTGCGGTAAAACAAAGCGATTGTCAAAGTAATGAAAGCAGCCAATACAACCAACGTAATCAATCTCACTTTTCTTTTTTTCAGCATTGATGATAATGAAAAATTTTCCTGGCTGAGTTTGCCGGTGATATGTGCAGGCAGGGGAACAACCAATCCATCGTTTGCAGCTGCAAATACTTCTAATGGTTGGTTTACATTTTTAAGATTAAATTTTCCCAGCGAATGTGTTTGTATATCTCGCTGGTTTTTTATTTCATCATGCACTTTCCCGGAAAAAAGAACAGCACCAGGAACAGAAAGAGATTCAATACGTGAAGCAAGGTTTACACAATCTCCATAAAT
>JANOJO010000069.1:0-4260 GCA_031418795.1 Bacteroidota bacterium
CTCGGCGTTTTACAATCAAAAAAAATATGGAAAGAAACGCTTTACATAAATACCGGCTTATATAATCTCTTAAAGAAATAATTATTAAAACCAAACTATGGAAGTACATGCACATACCCATACCCCAAGAAAAAAATGGACACATTATTTCTGGGAGTTTCTAATGTTGTTCCTTGCACTTACACTTGGGTTTTTTGTAGAAAATCAAAGAGAACATTATATAGAAAACCTGAGAGCAAAAGAGCATGCAAAAAATCTTTATAAAGAAATTTATGCAGACTCCATCAATGTTCAGCAAATTATTACCAACAGAGGCGTTAAGGAAAGTGAATGCCGTTATTTTATTAAATATGTAAAAGACAGTAACCTGGTGATGTTGTCACAAAGATTTTTTCCTGCATTTACTTCAGCTTTAATCCAGATACAGGGCATCATGTTTGAGCCTAACGATGGCATCCTTAACCAGCTAAGGAACTCCGGGGAACTGCGTTATTTTAAAAGCAGTGAACTGCAGTCTGAGATTGGAAAACTAAGCGTAAAGATTGCCTATGTAAGAAACCGGAATGATAAAGAATACAGTTATGTGGAGTTTTATAACCGGCCATTTTTACTTAAGCATTTTGATTTCGAATGGTATGAAGAGTTTACAAAGCAAGGAAGCATTCCGCTTGTACAGTCACTAAATCAAAAACAGGAAACGCCAATTCCCAGCAGGCTGGTGAATGCAGACAAATTCAACAGGCAGGAAGCAGAAAATGTAGCCTCATATTACCTGTTGATGCTGCGATCAACCCGGCAGATACAATACAAAGAATATGCAGAAGCTAATCACCGGTTATTGCAATTACTGAGAAAAGAATTTCAACTGAAATAAAATCTTGTTATGAAAAAAATTATTCTTATTTATTTTTTATTGCCCGCAGTTGCTTTTTCACAGCAATATGATATCCTTATCCGAAATGGAAAAATTATTGATGGCGCCGGCAATAGCTGGTACTATGGCGATGTGGCGGTGAAAGATGGAAAAATAATTTCCATTGGAAAATTATCCAATGCAACTGCAAATAAAATTATTGATGCCAAAGGATTGATTGTTGCTCCTGGTTTTATTGATGTGCATGGGCATATTGAAGGTGGAATTTTTGAAAACCCCACAGCAGGCAATTATATCTATGATGGTGTGACTACTGTTATCACCGGCAATTGCGGCGGCTCTGCAGATGATTTGAAAATATTTTTCAATCGCATTGATAGCTTAAAGCCATCAATAAATGTAGCATCATTAATCGGGCATAATACAGTAAGAAGACAGGCAATGGGACTAGATAACCGGCTTGCTGCACCTGAAGAACAAAAAAAGATGGAAGCACTTGTGGCGCAGGCAATGAAAGATGGTGCCGTTGGTTTATCTACCGGGTTAATTTATTTACCCGGTATGTACAGTAATACGGATGAAGTAATTGGTTTGGCAAAATCAGCAGCAGCTTATAATGGCATTTATGCATCGCATATCCGCAATGAAGAAACAAAAGTGGTGGATGCCATTAACGAAGCAATCAATATCGGCAGGCAGGCAAATATTCCTGTACAGATTTCACATTTCAAAGTAAGCCACCGTGCCAATTGGGGCCGCAGTAAAGAAACTTTGCCGTTGATTGAAAATGCAAGAAAAGAAGGGTATGATGTTACCATAGACCAGTATCCATACACTGCCAGCAGTACCAACCTTGGCGTGAGGTTGCCTGACTGGGCAATGGCAGGCGGACAGGATTCTTTAAAAGCAAGAATTAAAAATCCTGAACTGCACAAAAAGATGATTGATGAAATGCTGCAGCAGTTAAAAGAGTATAAATATAAAAACTACAGCTATGCAGTGGTGGCAAATCACAGCGCTGATACTACATTGAATGGTAAAAACATTTCTGAAATAAATAAACTGAAAGGCAGAAAAGCAAAAGCCGCAGAAGAAGCAGAAACAATACTTGACATGATGATGGCCGGTGGCGCACAAATGGTATATCATGGCATGAATGAAAATGATGTACGTTTCTTTATGAAATATCCTTTCAATATGATTGGCGCCGATGCCGGAGTACCTGTGCCCGGCAGAGGAATGCCGCATCCACGGGCTTATGGTACCAATGCAAGAGTGCTGGGCAAATATGTTCGTGAAGAAAAATTAATATCACTGGAAGAAGCAATTCGCAGAATGACATCGCTGGCTGCACAAAAATTTCAACTGAAAGACCGCGGCCTGCTGAAGGAAGGTTATGCTGCCGATATTGTTATTTTTAATGAAACGAAAGTAATGGATAAAGCCACGTTTGAACAGCCCCATCAATATTCAGCGGGGTTTAAATATGTGCTGGTGAATGGACAACTTGTTTTGGAAAATGAAAAACATACCGGGGCAAAAAGCGGAACAACTCTTAAAGGGCCCGGGTTTATGAAATAAAAACTTATTTATCCTTTCAGTAAATTACAGGACTTAAAATTTTTTATTATAAACTCCGCAACCAAAGGAAGAATTATCCGCATGGTCATTTATATACTTGTCGGTTTCCTGGCCGCATTTCTTTACCGCTATTTTAAAAAAGATTAGAATATGGAAGTACATGCACATTCACATACAGCTCCCGCATCTGGCAGGACAGGCAGAAAAAAATGGACCCATTATTTCTGGGAATTTTTAATGTTGTTTCTCGCTGTGTTCTGTGGTTTTTTGGCAGAGTACCAGTTGGAACATAAGATTGAGAAAGACCGTGAGAAAGTTTACATGCAAAACATGCTTGAAGATTTGAAATCCGACACAGCAATCTATTCCAACTTTGCAATAAACAATGCAGCTTTATATAGTTTGGTTGATACACTGGTTGCTTTGGTAAAAAGCCCGGAAAGAAAAAAACATATCAGCAAACTTACTTATACAGCAAGAATATTAACTACAAAATGGAGACAGCTTAAACCCACCGAACGTACTTATGAGCAAATGAAAAGCTCCGGACATCTGAGGCTAATAAGTAAGCGGCAGGTGGCTGACAGTGTTTCGTATTATTATAATTCATTAAAAGTGTTGGATACATATAATGAGGTGGGTTTCTTATGGGCTTCAGACTATGCAAAGGCAATGGCAAAAATTTTTGATGGCGAGGTTCAGCTAAAAATTTTTAAAGAAAGAAAAGAACAGGCTACAGATGCGGCAACATTGCTGACAGAAGACAGAATTGTCTTCAATGAATTAATTACAAGTGCCGGATACTTATATGGTGCAGTTAATCTGAATGAAAACATTGGAAAAGAAAGAAGCATTACTGCACAAAGTTTGATTGAGCTGATAAAAAAAGAATATCACCTGAAATAAATTATTATGGAAGAAAATAAAAACAAGTCAGTACTTACATCAAAAGCCCTGCGGTTTCTTATGCGTATTTATATACCGCCAACTGAAAAGTTAAATACATTTTTATGAGCAATATCAAATTATTTGAAAGTAAAAGAATCCGCAGCCACTGGGATGCTGAAACCGAAAAATGGTTTTTTAGCATTGTGGATGTAATTGAAATATTAACGGGAACAGACCGTCCCAGAAAATATTGGAGCGACCTGAAAGCCAGGCTGAAAAAGGAAGGAAGTCAGTTGTCCGCAAAAATCGGACAACTGAAAATGCAATCGGAAGATGGCAAGTTGTATTCAACCGATGTTGCAGATACCGAACAACTCTTCCGTCTCATTCAATCCATTCCATCGCCGAAGGCAGAACCATTTAAACAATGGCTGGCAAAAGTGGGTTTTGAAAGAGTAGAAGAAAGCCAGGATCCTGAAAAAACTATTGACCGGGCCATGGAAAATTATATGAAGCTTGGTTATAGTAAAGAATGGATTAACCAACGACTGAAAAGTATTGAAGTAAGAAAAGAACTGACCGATGAATGGGAAAACCGCGGCGTAAAGAAGGGACAGGACTTTGCGTCTCTTACTGATATTATTACAAAGGCATGGAGCGGCAAAACAGTAAAACAATACAAGAAGCATAAAAATTTAAAGAAAGAAAACCTGCGGGACAATATGACCAATCTGGAACTAGTATTGAACATGCTTGCCGAAGCCACTACCACAGAAATAAGCAAGGAGAAAAAGCCGAAGAACTTTAATGAAAATAAAATCATTGCTTCGCAAGGCGGAACCATTGCCGGCAACACAAGAAAAGCTATTGAAGCCAAAACGGGAAAGAAAGTGGTGAGTAGTCAGAATGCAAAAAAA
>JANOJO010000070.1:0-2603 GCA_031418795.1 Bacteroidota bacterium
TTTCGGATGGAAAAAATTCCTGTATATCAGCAAACAGTTTTCAGCAATCAATCTGTTCCTGCTTTAGGTATGAGGATAAGTTTATAAAAATTTATACCACTCAATTGATTATTCAACAGTAAATATACATTTATGAAAAAAATTATTATCTGTACTGTATTGTTCGCTTTCGCAACAACTTCATTTTGCCAACAGACTGTACAAAAACAAACTTTGACGAAAACGGATTACCTGAAAAAAAGTAAAAAACAAAAAAAGATTGGATGGATATTGATTGGAAGCGGAGCAGCCATTTTCGTTGTAAGTGCAATCATTCCTGAAGGAGAATTGACTGGTGAACTTAGTTACCCTTGTTTATGCTATGATGTTCATGAAAACGATGACATCAAGGGTGTTTTTATATTAGCCGGAGCAGTCTCAATGTTCGGAAGTATTCCATTTTTTATTGCTTCAGGAAAAAATAAGAAAAGGGCCAGCCAGGCTTCCGTTTTCATTAATATGAAAAAGATACCTGTACTGAAGGGAACAGTTATCAGCAATCAATCGTTTCCTGCACTTGGGTTGAGAATAAGTGTATAAAAATACCTGACCATAGCAAATCATATATCACAATTAAATAAACCATTTAACTTTTAAATTTTATTATTATGAAAAAGACATCCTTAATTATTCTTTCGGTTTTAATTCTTTTCTCCTGTAAAAAACATAAAGTCAACTGCGCTTTAAGTACAGCAGCTATTTCAGGTTCTTACAAAGTAACCGCAGCGACCTATAAGGCAAATGGAACTGCAACCGAAACAGATTATTTCACCACTCTTTTTCCAAATGCCTGTGAAAGAGACGATGTTATTACATTTAATGCAGCAGGTACATATCAAATTGCAGACGTGGGTATTGTTTGTTCTCCCGATGGCAATGATAATGGAACATGGGCATTATCAGGAACTAATTCAATGGACATTGATGGCGATGCTGTAATTCTTGAAAGTTTTGATTGTAAAAAATTAATATTTGTTAATACTGATACCCAGGTTTCAGGTGACCTGCTTAAGCTTACGCTGACACGGCAATAAATTTTTCAGTTTAATGCTGTGATGTTTCTGAATTCAATATGCGTATCTGAATATGATTTCACTCTGACTGAAAGTTTGATTGCAAATAAATAACCATAAACTATGCTGAATCTATTTTAATTTATTCGGGTTATTACATCATCATTTTAAAAAATATTTTTATGAAAGTCAAAACTAATAATACAATTCAAAAAATCAGCTTGCTTCTATTGTCATGTTTCTTATGTTTCGCTGCATATAGCCAAACAAAAGAGAAGTCCGTAAAAAAAATTTATTTACAAGCGGCAGCCGGTGGAACCAGCCAAAATGGATTTTCCGGAGAGTTGGGTATCCAGGCAATACTAAAAAGCAATTGGACAGCCACCTTTTCATACCATAAAATAGAAATGGATCCCCAAAATTTGCCCGCTGATTATAAAGAAGGCGTTACAATTTTAGTTTTTTTCCCGGTTTACGATGAATTTCCATATAACAATATGAATCTTTTCAGTTTTACAACAGGCAAATTCTTTGAAACAGGAAGGAAAACATGGTTTACCACTGAAGCAGGATTCTCAATTGTAAATGGGGAAAAAGTGAAATTTACTTCACAACCAGTAGTTGTGAGTTTCTTGCACACATCTTCCAATTATTCTTTCACAAAGGAAAAGAAAACAACATTTGGCGGAATGCTGAAAGCTGATTTCAACTGGGCTTTTTTGCCTTATGTGGGATTAGGTGCCGGTGTTTTTGCCAATTTCAATTCCATACAATCACCGGTTGGATTCCAGCTAAAACTAACATGTGGCTGGATGAATAATAAAAAGAAAACATTAAAAAATCAATAAAACAAAGGAGGATTATATGAAACAACAATTACATTTTTTTATTAGTAAGTGCATTATAACCACTTTTATTCTACTGAATGTAAATAAAAGTGAAGCACAATCTAATTATGACATTTATGTGTTTGATGTAAAGACAGGCATCACCAAACGGGTTACCAGTATTCCAACTATCGGCGAGTGGAACGCCAGTTGGTCAAACAATGGAAAAAAAATTGCGCATGATTACTCAGGACAATTTAGCCAATCAATCTATGTTACCAATGTTGAAACTGGTGTAAGTGCCCCACTTGTTGGCGCAGAAACAGGTAATGATGCTGCCTGGTCTCCAACTGGTGAGAAGATTGCTTTTGATGATTGGGAAGATTATTATGATATCGGTTGGTGGACACAAAACATTTATATGGTGCCGGCCAATGGAGGAGCAAGATCATTTTTTAGATTCAATGCTCATCATGCAAGCTGGAACCCGCAAGGCAATAAAATTGCGTTTGATGATAACTATGGATATATAGCAACAAAAGATGTGAATACAGGATATGAAACTTTTGTTACTTATTACGGCGACAGACCATCATGGTCTCCCAATGGACAATATATTGCATTCGACGGCTGGTGGTGGATAGGTGGAGGTGTATGGGTAGTTAAAGTAGATACACTTGGTTATCCGCAGGGGTTACCTGTGCAACTTACAACTTCGGGTTAT
>JANOJO010000071.1:0-8717 GCA_031418795.1 Bacteroidota bacterium
GATGGTGAGTGATGCAGCTACTTCCTGGTCTTTTACCCAACCGATATTGGTTACCTCATCTATATTAATGCTGTCAATTACCTGGTCGTATTTTTTACGAACATCAACAATATAATTTCTTAAATCAGGATTATGAAAAACTGCTACTGCGTCTTCAATTAATTTTTGTTTTTCCTTTTCAATAGCCGCATCAATTTTTACAGGTGCTTCATCATGCATCCGGCTCCTGACTCCCGACTCAATACTCTGAACTGTATCCGGGTCGTGTGCATTGAGCAATTGTTTTACCACATGATTAATAGTATATCCATTTGCCTGTTCCGCAAAATTTGTTTTTTCTTTTTCGTTAATCTGTTTATCCAAACGAATTAACCTGTTTGCCAGGGTGCTTAGAATATCTTCACTGGTATTACCCATTGCTACATTCTGCAACAGGTCTTTTAAACTCATGCCGGGATTTTTTTCTAATGGGCGGCTGTCGGTTTTTTGGGAACTCTCCACACCAATGGCATCAATGATTACAAAATGATCCTTGGTAAATTTTGCTGATGGTGTGCCGGTGGCTTTTAATTGTTCCAGCGAGCAGGTACGTGTGCCACGGCCTTTCATCTGTTCGTAATAACTGCGGCTTTTTACATCCCGCATAAATACCAAAACTTCCAACGGACGAATATCGGTGCCAGTAGCAATCATATCAACGGTAACTGCAATTCTTGGATAATAATCATTACGAAACTGGCTGAGTACACTCTTAGGGTCTTCTTCGCTTTTGTATGTTATCTTTTTGCAGAATTTATTTTCTTCGGCAAATTCTTCCCGTACAATTTCTATAATGTCTTCGGCGTGTGAATCTGTTTTGGCAAAGATTAAAGTTTTAGGAACTTCAAAAACCTCACCCCCCGCCCTCTCCGAAGGAGAGGGAGCCACATTCTTTGTAATCCGGTCAGGAAAAATAGATGGCAGGTTTTCTTTTATTGCCCGGATAATGGTTCTGATGGTGCTTGGATTTACAATATCATTATCCAGTTGCTTGCCGCTGTATTCAATGTCTTCGTCCACACTCTCCCAGAATTTTTTTCTGGTTAGTCTTTCCCTCTTATCAACTTTTTCACCCATGGAAATTTTACTTCCTTCTTTGGTGATTTTTGTTTCGATGGTAAACACATTATAAGGAACGAGTACGCCATCAATCACCGCTTTTTCATATCCATAATCACTAACCAGGTTTTGATTGAAATAACCAAAGGTTCTGTTATCAGGTGTAGCTGTTAATCCAATTTGAAATACATCAAAATAATCGAGTACCTGTTTCCATAAATTATAAATGCTGCGGTGGCATTCATCAATTACGATGAAATCAAAAAACTCAATCGGAACTTTTTCCGTGTAAGTAACTGGTGCCGGTTCTTTTTGCTGGTACTCGTTGGGATTTATTTCTTCTGCACTTTCATCCAGTTCAGTTTCTTTTAAGATGGAATACATTCTTTGTATTGTAGAAATATATACCTGGTTATCGGCTGGAATGAAACTGCTTTTCAATCTTGTTACTCCATACAGTTCTGTAAACTTTCTGTTGTCATCATTAGGCACATAAGCCATCATTTCCTGCTCTGCTTGCTCACCTAAATTTTTTGTGTCCACCAGGAACAATACACGTTTTGCTTTCGCATATTTTAATAAACGATAAATAAAAGTAATGGCAGTATAAGTTTTACCTGATCCTGTTGCCATTTGTATCAAAGCTTTGGGCTTTGCATCTTTAAAAGATTTTTCTACATTATTAATGGCAATGATTTGACAATCTCTTAATCCTGTTTCAGGTAATGCCGGAATATCCTGCAATCTTGCACGTAAAGATTTATCCTGTTTGCTCCATTCAAGAAAAGTTTCAGGGCGATGGAATGTAAAAACAGGTCTTGACCGGGGCTTTGTATCCCTGTAATCTGTAAATCTTGTTACCTCGCCGGTGCTTTCATATACAAAGGGAAGTTTTTCATTATTTAAGTATTTGAGTTTAGCAGTAGCATAACCTTCGCTTTGATCTTCGTGCATGGTAAGATGAACTCCTTCTTCTGCACGTTTTGCTTCAATGATGCCGATAGGTTTTTTATCTACGAAGAGAACATAATCGGCGGGGCCAATGTCGGTTTGGTATTCTCTAACTGCAATTCCTAAACCAGCATTGAGATTGATTTCGTTTTTGCTTTGTATAATCCAGCCGCACTGAACTAATTCAGCATCTATTTTATCACGGGCAAGTTGTTCTGGGTTTTGGTTCAATGGTGGATATGTTTATCTCACAAATTAAGCAAAGCTGCTGAGAAAATAATTCAGGCATAAAAAAACCAACCCTCATCAGATTGGTTTTTTCAGTAAAAAAATATTTTTCAATTATCCCTTCGCAAATTCACTCCTAATCACATTCAACGCACCACCCGCCTTAAACCATTCTATCTGCTGCTGATTATAACTATGATTTACCTGAATAGTTTCATTGCTTCCATCGGCATGGTTGAGTACAACCAGTAATTTTTTGCCGGGTGCAAAAGTTATTAAGCCTTTCACATCAATGGTATCATCCTCCTGTATTTTATTATAATCTTCTTTGTTGTCAAATGTAACTCCGAGCATTCCCTGTTTTTTTAAATTGGTTTCATGTATGCGTGCAAATGATTTTACTAAAACAACCCGTACTCCCAGATGTCTTGGTTCCATGGCTGCATGTTCTCTTGAACTTCCTTCACCATAGTTTTCATCACCCACTACAATTGTTCCTACACCTGCAGCTTTGTATGCACGCTGTGTATTGGGCACGGTTCCGTATTCTCCTGTCAGTTGATTTTTTACGGAGTCTGTTTTTTCATTATAAAAATTCATGGCGCCGATGAGCATATTGTTGCTGATATTATCTAAGTGACCACGCAACTTTAACCAGGGCCCTGCCATCGAAATATGATCGGTTGTACATTTTCCTTTTGCTTTGATTAATAGTTTTAACCCATTGAGATCTGTTCCTTCCCAAGCCGCAAATGGATACAATAATTGTAAACGCTTGCTGTCCGGTTTTACTTCCACTTGTACTTTACTTCCATCTTCGGCAGGCGCCTGGTAGCCGGCATCTTCTACTGCAAAACCTTTTATTGGTAATTCATCACCGGTTGGCGGATCCAACTTTACGGCTTCGCCTTTATCGTTTATTAATGTATCGGTAAGCGGATTAAAATTTAAATCACCTGCAATTGCTAATGCGGTTACCAACTCAGGACTGGCAACAAACGCCATCGTGTTTGGATTACCATCGGCACGTTTTGCAAAATTTCTATTGAAAGAATGTACAATCGTATTGCGTTCCTGTTTTTCCGCACCCACTCTGTCCCACATTCCTATACATGGGCCGCAGGCATTTGCAAAAACAGTAGCGCCAATTTTTTCAAACACATTTAAAAAACCATCCCGCTCAATTGTATATCGCACCTGTTCACTGCCGGGTGTAATAGTAAAATTTGATTTTAATTTCAATCCTTTTTCAGAAACCTGCTTTGCCAAACTCACTGCACGGCTGATGTCTTCATACGATGAGTTGGTGCAACTTCCTATTAAACCAAATTCAATTTTTGTGGGCCAGTTATTTTTTGCCGCAGCTTCTTTCATTTCAGAAATTGGTGTTGCAAGATCGGGAGTGAATGGACCATTTAGATGTGGTTCCAATTCATCCAAATTAATTTCTATTACCTGGTCAAAATATTTTTCGGGGTTGCTGTATGCTTCTGCATCGCCGGTTAAGTATTCTTTTATTTTATCAGCAGCATCTGCAATTTCTGTACGTCCTGTTGCTTTCAGATAACGGCTCATACTTTCATCATAACCAAAAGTAGAAGTGGTGGCGCCTATTTCTGCACCCATATTACAAATAGTTCCTTTACCGGTACAGCTCATACTTGTAGCACCCTCACCAAAATATTCCACAATAGCATTGGTACCTCCTTTCACGGTAAGTATTCCTGCTACTTTTAATATCACATCTTTTGGAGCAGTCCATCCGCTTAACTTACCAGTAAGTTTTACACCAATTAATTTTGGCATTAATAATTCCCAACTCAATCCAGCCATTACATCGCAGGCATCGGCACCACCTACACCAATTGCAATCATACCCAATCCACCTGCATTTACAGTATGACTGTCTGTTCCAATCATCATGCCACCGGGAAATGCATAATTCTCTAATACCACCTGGTGAATAATTCCTGCACCGGGTTTCCAGAAACCAATTCCATATTTATTGGAAATGCTTGATAAAAAATTAAACACTTCTTCATTATCTGTTTTTGCTTTTGCCAAATCAGATTTGCCTTCTGTTTTTGCAACAATCAAATGATCGCAATGCACGGTTGAATGCACAGAAACTTTTTTTCTTCCTGTAGTATCAAACTGAAGCAAGGCCATCTGCGCAGTTGCATCCTGCATGGCTACGCGGTCAGGAGCAAAATCAACATAAGATTTGCTACGGGGAAAATCTTTTATTTCGACACCTCTCCAAAGATGTGAGTATAAAATTTTTTCAGATAAAGTAAGCGGACGACCCAGTGCCTGGCGGGCAGCATCCACTTTGGAGGGCATTTCACTGTAAGTTTTTTTGATGAGGCCGAGGTCGAATACCATTGTAAATAATTTTAGATTTTAGATTGACGATTTCGGATTGTATGGCTTGTACTATGTGTGGTAAATCAAAAATCTGAAATCGCAAATCTGAAATAATTGAGAGTTACGAAAGTACGAAAATCACCTGTCTGAATAATTCCTGGTTGGATGTTTGTTTATTTTTTTTTATTTTAGTGTTATGAACAAATTCAAAAGTTTTGTGGAGTGGAATGCTTTTGGTGTTTGTACCGCTATTGGTAACCGAATGGGCATTGCCACAAGTAAAATCCGCCAGTTTTTTATTTACACTTCTTTTATCACCATGGGCTCACCCATTATTATTTACCTGGTGCTGGCTTTTTGGAGAAATATGCGAAAATATATTTGGGCAGCGAAGCGGAATCCGTGGTATTATTTGTAACGGCCTCTCTCCGAAGGAGTCCGCCGATTGGCGGACAAACGCTCCCGAATGAAGGGCTTCGCTCAGCACACGCCTTGCTTATCGAAAATTTTTTTACTTAATCGAACATTGCTTTCCTGAATAAGAATTTTCTTAATCGTAAAAACAAATTCGGCTATCGGGTTTTGAGCTGATACAAGCCTCCCTTCAGGGAGATTTAGAGGGTGCACTATAAATCACCGTTGTATTTCCTTCAAACAAATCATGAATAGAATACATTTCTTTCAGTTCTATACTTTTTAATTCTTCTGCATAATCTTTCCGGCTGATGACGGCAGCTTTGGTTTCCTTTAAATAAATTTTCAGCGAATCAAGATTTTTAAACACCTTGACTCTTTCCGGTAAATAGTAAGTGAATGATGGATGAAAAATCCGGTAAGCCACCACCCGGTCATATTTTTTTACAGCCACAATTGTTTTCGACATGGGGTTTTGCATATAAATAGCTGGGTAGAGCCAATTGAAAAAGAGTATGTGGAATAATGTATAGAAAGTAAATAAAGTAATAAGCGATTTTAGGAAATATTTTTTCAACATAAAAAATAACGCAATAGCGGCAGCGCCGGTGAGCAGTAAAAGAAATAAAGCAAGGATCTCAAGGCCTTTTGTGTTCACTTCATTTTTTATTCCCAGATATCCGGCAACAGGTAATGCAGTATTTATAATAAATAAAATAATGAAAGGATAAAGTTTCACTTTGTTCTGCTCATCAATTGCTTTGTTAATGAAATGGCCGAGCAACACCGCAATAAAAGGATAACATGGCATAGCATAGTTTGGCAACTTGGTGCCACTGATACTGTAAAAAACCAGGAATATGGTTGCTACACAAAATGCAAGTTTCAGGAAAGCCTGCCTGCCGGCAGGCAGGGACTCTTTGAATTGGCTTTTAATTTTTTTTAATGATTCGCCAATAAACACTGAGAATGGTAATAAACCCAGCAATACGACAATAGGAACAATGATAAATAAACCACCATGCCCTTCCATCGGTTTAGAAAAACGGCCGAGATTATGCTGAAGAAAAAAACCTTTGGTCCATTCTCCATTGGTAGCATCGTGCACCAGCCAGTACCAGGGCACTGCAACTGCCAGCATGATGATACCTGCCAGTAAAATTTTCCATGAAAAAATTTCTTGCCATCTTTTTTCCCATAAAAGCCAAATGAAAATTGCAGCGCCGGGTAATGCAATAGCAACCGGGCCTTTGGTCAATGTTCCTAATGCCATAGTGATGGCAGAAAGCAACAGCCAGTAATTTTTTTTTTCTTTGAAAAATATGTATGCTGTAAAAATAGAAGCGGTGTTAAAAAAAATAAGATAAGGGTCGGGTACCGACATTCTGAATTCAAACAGAAAATGTGTAGAAGAAAGAAGAATTAAGCAGGTAATGAAAGCCTGTCTTTGTGATGAATATTTTTTTACAAAAAAATAAGTGATGAGGATGGTGAGTAACCCAAACACGGCAGAAAAAAATCTTGCTCCCCATTCTGTAATGCCGAAAATTTCAAATCCACCAAACATAAAATAATAATGAAGCGGGGGTTTCTGCGTTCTTAATTCGCCGTTGAAGATGGGCACTATCCAATCGCCGCGTTCATACATTTCTCTTGCACACTCTGCATTGCGTACTTCATCATAAATCCATAAAGGAGTTTTTCCCAAACCGGGAAAAAATAATATTGCTGATAAGGCAAGTAGTAACCAGAAATATTTTTGTTGATATTGTTGCACGGAATTTTTTAGTTGGCCAAAGTTAATTGCTTCTGCGAAGTACTATCCGCCTTATGCGGAAGGATTCAGGCGGGGCTGTCTTCCTTTAGTGGATCATGATAAATAAAATACACACCCCAAACTGATGACAGTGCATTGGAAAGATAAAAAAGAATACTGATGATGGGTGCAATATGAATATCCAAACCAAAATACCTTGCACCTTCTACAAAAACCAATTCTCTTGTTCCAAGTCCGCCTCCAAGCGAAATTGGAATAACGGTGATAACTGCAGCCACAAGAAAAATAAATATCCATTCGCTTTGATGAAGTGGAAGATGCAGCCCCAGCAAAATACAATACACACATACCACCTGGAAAACCTGTACTGCTATTCCCCAAATAAAAGTTGGCCAGAAGCCCGGCATAAAATCTTTTAGAAAAAAACGAACCACTACATAAAGTGAAATGACAGCAAGTACAGAGCCTGTAATTAAAACTGCATCATAAAATTTATTATCAAGCACCATTACGCCATAGGTAGATAGAATGAGGCCGAGTGCAAGCAGGCCGCTGAACCTGTCGAGCAAAACGGCTGCTGTTATTTTTTTATATGAAACATCAAACTTTCTTGTAAGCAGTACCACTTTATATGCATCGCCGCTGATAGCGCCGGGCAGAAATAAATTATAAAACATACCGAGCCAGTAAAGTTTAATGTTTTGTTTATTGCTGAGATGAATGCCGATATTTTTAAAATAAATATTGAGCCGGAAGGTTGCAAGGAATTTTGAAAAAGCAAATGAGACCACAGATAAAAACAGCCACCACCAGTCAGCCTGCATCACAGCATCCTGGGCTTTTGTAAAATCTATTTTGCGTGAAATATACCAGAAGCAAACGATGGTAACTGCAATTTTCAGAAACAGTTTCAACAACTTAATGTTCTTAGATTCTTTTTTAATGAAGGTTTCTTCCATTAGTTATTTCCCGGTTCGGGAAAGGTTAGATAAATTTAGGTGTTCAAATAAATGAACCGGGTGCAAGTAAAATCAAAATGATGAATAAAAAAATTATCCTTCTGTTGATTCCATTTGTTATGTTTTTGCAAAGCAGCGGGCAGGAAAAAATATTGGTAAAAGGAATGAAGATTACCAAATCTGTGAAAATAAAAAAACAACTGTATAAATTAGATGCTTCTTTAAAAATGGAAGAAGGAGTGGTGGTGATTGAAGGAAATAATATCATTGTTGATTTGAATAATGCCGTATTGAATGGAAGCAAAGCAATGAAAAATTCTGATGAATTCTTCAGCGTGTCATTTTTTATGCCTGGTCATTGATTTTTTCAGTTATTTTATGTAATCTTAATTTTCGGCTTTGTTGATAAGTTGTATTTCTACAAATAACAATATAAATTATGAGTAAGTATTTACATTTTTTAAGCATTCTTATTTCTTCGATTTGCTTTTCCCAAACTCCGGGTATTCAATGGCAAAGAACACTGGGAGGACGCAGCATTGATAAAGGTTATGATATACATATCACATCAGATTTTGGTTATCTAATGGTTGGAGAAACCAATTCAAGTAACCAGGATGTGACAGATAATCATGGGGGAAATGATATATGGATAATAAAAACAAAAAAGGATGGGATAATTGAATGGAAAAAATCTTTTGGAGGAACAGGCAATGAAATTTTCAGGAAAGCAATTTTCCATTCAGATGGGACAACAACGGTTTTTGCATTGACTAATTCTAATAACGGTGATGTTTCAGGTAATCATGGCGGAAATGATATTTGGGCTTTCAAAATAGATGCGGCTGGCAATCTTCTTTGGCAAATATCAGCAGGAGGAACATTAAATGAAGAATTCAGAAATGCTGATAATTTAACCGATG
>JANOJO010000072.1:0-2992 GCA_031418795.1 Bacteroidota bacterium
TTACCATTTTAGAAAGTGTAAAAAAGACAAATAGGCTTGTAATAGTAGAAGAGCAATGGCCGTTTGCTTCTGTATCTTCCGAAATAACTTACCGCATACAAAAAGAAGGTTTTGATTATTTAGATGCGCCAATCCGCAGGATAACCTCTGCAGATGCACCCATGCACTACGCTCCAAATCTTGTTGCAGCATATTTACCCGATGTATCCCGAACAGTTAAGCTGGTTAAGGAAGTAATGTATCTGAAGAAATAAACCTGCCATTTTCTTTTTACAACGTACTCCTGCATTTGTGTTTTACATTTGCATTGAAACAGCTACGCATGTCTTACAAATCTTTAGAAGAATGTTTACTGGATCTGGAAAAGAACGGGCAACTGATTCGCATTCAAGAAGAAGTTGATCCTTATCTTGAAATGGCGGCCATTCATCTGCGTGTGCATGAAGCAGGCGGGCCGGCCTTATTATTTGAAAAAGTAAAAGGCTGCAAATTCAGGGCAGTATCCAATATTTTTGGAACATTGGAACGAAGTGAGTTCATCTTCAGAAACACTTTGCAAACAGTACAGCAGTTAATTGATTTAAAAGATGATCCGGTTAAAGCGATAAAAAGTCCCATCAAAAATTTCAGTGCAGGTTTAGCTGCACTAAAAGCATTGCCGTTAAAAAATCCAATCAGCAAACCGGTTTTATTTGAAGAAATTAAAATTACCGATCTGCCGCAAATACAGCACTGGCCAATGGATGGCGGTGCATTTGTAACCATGCCACAGGTTTATACCGAAGATATGGACAAGCCCGGCATCATGAATGCAAACCTCGGTATGTATCGTATTCAGTTATCCGGTAATGATTATTTGCTGAATAAAGAAGTTGGACTGCATTACCAATTGCACCGAGGCATTGGTGTTCATCAAAATAAAGCCAATAAAAAAGGCTTGCCGCTAAAAGTGAGTGTGTTTGTTGGCGGGCCGCCATCGCACAGTGTGGCTGCTGTAATGCCACTGCCTGAGGGCATCAGTGAAATGACATTTGCCGGTGTTTTGGGTGGAAGAAGATTCAGGTATATGTATGTGGATGGGTTTTGTATAAGTACCGATGCCGATTTTGTAATAACCGGTGAGGTTTTTCCAAACGATAATAAACCAGAAGGTCCTTTTGGTGATCATTTAGGATATTATAGTCTTACACACGATTTTCCGGTGATGAAAGTGCATAAGGTTTATGCCCGTAAAAATGCCATCTGGCCGTTTACAGTAGTTGGCCGCCCACCGCAGGAAGATACCAGCTTTGGAAAACTCATACATAAAATAACAGGCAAAGCTTTGCAACAGGAAATACCCGGACTTAAAGAAGTACATGCAGTTGATGCTGCCGGGGTGCATCCATTGTTACTGGCCATTGGCAGCGAAAGATACACGCCTTACTCGCCCACAAAACAACCTGCCGAAATTTTAACCATTGCCAATCATATTTTAGGAACGGGGCAACTGAGCCTGGCAAAATTCTTATTCATAACTGCAGATGATCCACAGAATTCTGCGAACAGCAATTCTTTAAGTACAAATTATATTGAAGGCTTTTTCAGTTATTTTTTGCAGCGGATAAATTTAAAAAGAGACATTCATTTTTATACCAACACAACTATTGATACACTTGATTATTCAGGTACCTCTTTAAACAGCGGCAGTAAAGTGGTATTGGCAGCCTACGGAGAGCCCGTAAGGGAATTAAATATTTCTATTCCGGAAGCTTTAAATACCTTAAATGCTTTTGAATATCCCAAACTTATTATACCTGGTGTAATTGCGTTACAAACAAAAGCATTTACAAATTACCAGGCAGCACAAGGCGAACTGGAAATACTCAATAATCAATGTTCAATAATCAATGATCAATTAAAAAACATTGCAATAATTATTGTATGTGATAACTCTGAATTTGTAAGTGAAACCCTCAACAATTTTTTATGGGCAACTTTTACCCGCTGCAATCCATCACATGATATTTATGGCATAAACAGTTTTACCGAAAACAAGCACTGGGGCTGCAATGGGCCGCTGGTATTAGATGCACGTATAAAACCGCATCATGCACCACCTGTAGAAAAAGATGTTGCAACAGAAAAAAGAATTGAACGGTTTTTTGAAAAGGGTGGGAGCTTATTCAATGTTTTAAAATGATACAATTTTAATAATTTTCGTTTTATAACAATACCGCCCCGGATAAATCCGGGGCGGCTCTTTTTAATTTAGTGTACTGATCTTTATTAACGTACAATCATTATCTTCCTGCTGCCAATAATTATATTGTCGCCATCAACTACTACAACATTATATTCGCCTCCTGCAACATTTCTCAGGTCTACATCCATTCTTGAATATGGTGCACTTGTAACCATACGTCTGCGATATACCAGCTGCACATTTGATTTATATACAATTACTGTTAACTGCTTACCCAATGGGTTGTAAACCCTTACTTGGAACCGCCCTGTACTTGGATTAGGATAAATAAATACCATATTTGATATCTCCGCAATTATTGTTACCGCATTTGATAAGGCTGTACAACCTGCTGCTGTGGTTACCCTCGCAGTGTAAGTTCCAAATCCATCCACAGTAACAACAAGTGTAGCTCCTGTAGCTCCCGGAACTACTACACCGTTCCTGTACCAAATGAAAGTATTACCGGCTGCCGGTGTAAAGGTTGCTGTCAGTGTTGTTGTCTGGCCCGGTTTAAGGGTTGTACGTGGTGAAGCCGCAATGGATATGGTTGGCTGTACATTTACTGCTACTGTTACACTGGCACAAGCGGTAGTGTTACACGGACCCTCTGCCCTTACAAAGTAAGTGGTAGTGGCACTCACCGTAACATTCAGTGTTGCTCCGGTTCCTACCAATGTTCCTCCGCAACTTCCGCTATACCATCTCCAGGTTGCTCCTGAGCCCAGGCTTCCGCCCGTTACACTTAAAGTAACCGTTCCCGGTGTA
>JANOJO010000073.1:0-3795 GCA_031418795.1 Bacteroidota bacterium
GTGGCTATTGCAAATACGAAACTGTACATGAACCGTGAAGAAGGATTTATCGGCACCGGATTAAAGAAAGATGAATTTGTTTGCGACTGCAGCGACCTGGATGATATCATTGTTTTTGCCAAACGGGGCATCATGAAAGTGGTAAAAGTGGGAGAGAAGCAGTATATCGGCAAAGACATTTTATACGCCGCCATTTTTCAAAAGAATGATGAACGTACTACGTACAATATGATTTATGCTGATGGCAAAGGAGGTAAAAGTTTTGCAAAACGATTTAATGTTACCGGTGTTACAAGAGATAAGGAATATGATTTGACCAAAGGAGATGAAAAAAGCAAAGTGCATTACCTGAGCATAAATCCAAATGGTGAAGCTGAAGTGGTGAAAATTGTATTAAGCCCCAATTGCGCTGCGCATAAAAAAGAACTGGAGTTCAATTTTACTGAATTGGAAATAAAAGGCAGGAGCAGTATGGGAAATACAATAACTAAGTATCCCATCAAATCAGTACGGTTAAAAGAAGCAGGCAAATCAACTATTGCGGGAAAAAAATTATGGTACGATAATCAGTTTGGCCGGTTGAATACAGACGAAAAAGGAGAATACCTCGGCATGTTTGATGCCGATGAAAAAATTCTTGTTGTGTACAGGGATGGCAATTATGAAATAACAGATCAGGAACTGACACAAAAATTAGATGCTGAAAAAATATTGCTGATTGAAAAATTTAACCAGGAAAAATTAGTGACGGCCGTGTATGCAGACATGGATAAAAAGCAATACATGGTAAAACGGTTTAAGATTGAAACAACTACACTGAAAAATAAATTCTTATTTATAAAAGAAGGAGAAGGCAATTATGTGCAGGCAGTAACAACTGATCAAGAGCCAATACTTGCAGTTCAGCAAGGCCGGGGTGCACAAATAAGAAAAGGAAAATTAAAACTAGCAAAGATGGCTGAAGTATCAGGTTGGAGAACAGTGGGAACAAGATTGCTTGATTACAGTAAGTCAGTAGAAATGGAATGGGTAAAACCAAAAGGAAGCAGTCAGCCGGAGTTGTTTTGAAACCCGGGTTACTATTTCTTTTTCCTGCGAATTCTTACCGAAGCATTTTTTTCAAGATTGCTGGAAAGACGAACCTCGTATCTTTTTTTAGAATCGCTTACAACCATTAAGGCAGTATTGGGAGCAATGCTGCCGAGATTATCGGCAAACATGGTTAATTCATTTATTTCTTTTGAGGGATCAAGCACAAGATCGATATGAACCGGTTTTGTGCTGAGTATTCTGTTAAAAGCAATTAGCTTATCATTATAAAAAACAGAAATTGAATCTCCATCTATTTCACCGTTATCATAAAAATCAATTTTAAGTGTGTCTGATACAACCATGATTTCTTCTGCAACCACTTTTTCTCTTTCCTTGTATTGATTGCTTACAACATAATTGACAACATTTCGCGGTTGAATTTTTACGGCTGCTATCGTGTCTGTTTCAGACGGACGCCATACCTGGAAAGTTTCTTTTAAAACTTTAATGGCATTCATCACAGAATCCTTTTTCAATGAATCAGTATTCAGTTTTAATGTAAATAAAATTTCCGGGCAGGTATATTTATATTCAGGCTTGCTTAAGAACGATCCTTTCAATATTGAATTTATTTGCGATACTCTTAATGTTGCTGCGAGGTTCATGGAGCAATCAACATCACGGTTGTAATAAGAGCCGAAATAAGAAACAGGTATATCAGCAAGATAAATAAGCCTTGTATTTGAATTGTAGGTGCCTTTTACAGGTATGCTGCGATAAGTATTTTTGAAAAAATAATTCAAAACTCCTTTTATATTATTACGATCCTGTTCAATAATAAGTTCAACAAGATAACTGCTGTATGTGTTCCGCAGCTTTACATTGGCAGAGCCATACCAAATGCCTGTTAGTGACTGTGAATAAACCTGTGCAGAAAGAAATAATGTTATGACAAGAAGTGGTTTTTTCATGGAACGGAAAATTATTAAAACTCCAGCTTGTTAATAACGCAGCTTTACAAGGAAAATTACCTCCAAACAGGCAGCATTTTGAAGAAATGTTCAGATAAGACGGGTATGTGAGTTGATCCTCCCGCATGAGGAGGAGGAGTTAGAGGGGTATCGTTTCAGTTCTCTTATTACTTCGTTGTGGGTATTCAAAATTCAGATTTTTATTTTATAGTTCTCAGTACCAACAACACAAAGTATAGAACATTCCAATATCAGAGTTGCAGGTGCTGTGTTCTTTATTTGGAATTTCATTAAATTTGGAAACCAATGGCGTAAATACTCCTGAATAATCTGGTCTTTAAGTTCCATTTTGGTTGATTTTTTAGTCAACCTATTTCAGGACGAGACATATGAAGCTGAGATTTTATTCGTCTGCCAGCATAGTAACAAACCCAAGTTGGAGGTTCGTGCTTCACATTTTGATTACTTTAAAATCTGGCTGAAAATTTTACACCAATTTCTTTTATAAATGCAAAATCATCAATGCATCTTACTCCCATGTTTTGACAGACATTTGGTATTTTGATTCTTTTGGAATTCATGGCACTTTCGATGTTTTCTTTGGTTACAACTGTAGCATTCGTGTCCATTGCATGAGCTATTAACCAAGGGTCTGCTAATGAACGGCCTTTAATGTTGTCAACTAAAAGTTTATGGGTTGGGTCTGCTTGAAGTATTTTTTGCCAGCAAGCAATTACATTTTCAGTTGGTTTATGTATTGGGATTGAACTACGTTTTAACCATTTTGATAAATCATCTTCCGTTTTATCAGGATTATCTGCTACAACAATCTCGTTCTTGACTTCTTCAGGAATGAAAATGCGACCTTGTTTGCCTAATTCATTAAGAATGTCCCAATAATCAGGGCATATATCTGGAGAATAATATTTTTGCCACGATTGGATGAGTACGTTTGCATCTATGCAATAGATATGTTTCGTTGCACTCATCTATAAATTTGTGCTTCTAACTTGTGAAAATTATTTGCAGGTGTTCCAAGCAAAAAACTTGCTTGAGTTGGTTGCACATATCCACTTCTAAGTGCATCAAGAACAACTTGTGTAAAAAGCCTGCTATTTTTATTCAAACGCAACAAATAAGGATTCGGGCCGCCGGGTTTTTCTTTTTGTCTTAGTTTTAAAGCCGCTTTTTTTTCAGCTTCTTTTTTTAAAAAGGCTTGATATTCAATTTCAGCTTCTTTTTTCAACTTTTGATATTTCTGTACTGAAATTTGATTAAGGTTTAATGCCCGTACTAACAAAGCGAAAGAACTTACCCCAAGTGTTTTAGCTGCTTTAAAAACATCCTGAGCGGTTTGATATATTGAAATATCAAAGCTCAAAATAATTTCTTTTGGCATTAATGCATTTGCGGCTACTTCATTACAAAATATCTCGACTGGATGGAATTTATCCTTATTTTTTATCTCAGGTTCTATTTCATTTGAAATGCCTGTTTCAGCTATCCAAATGTGAGCTAGTTCATGAACTAAAGTAAATAGTTGAGGAGCATTCCAGTCATCGGAATTTACAAATACAAATGGAGCATAAGGGTCTGCAATAGCAAACCCTTGTAATTCGTCAGAGTCTAATTTTAATCTTGAATGAATAAAACTAGTACGAGAAACAAAAATGCCATTTATTTCAGCAGCATCTATCCACTCTTTAATTGGATTTTCAGAATTGTATCTGGCAGGATGGATATTGAGTGTTTTCAGAATATCAGCTGCAACGTTTTGAGGTTCGTCCATGAT
>JANOJO010000074.1:0-9042 GCA_031418795.1 Bacteroidota bacterium
TATTTTCCAAAATATCCCTGCACAAGCAAATGTGCTTTGTTGTTTTCAAAAGGTAAAGCATAAACATAACTGGTATCATCTTTAAGATTTCCTTTTTGCAAAAACTTTATTTCTTTTCGCATGGGGTTTTTGCTTACAGTGCAGCTTACTGTAAAACAAAAAAGAAGCAGGGGTAAGAATTTCAAAACGATAATTTTTATTTGAAAATAGCCTTAAAACTACATCCATCCCTGAAATTTGCGGGTTCATAATTAATTAATTTTTCATAAAGCTGAATCTTTGTAGCTTATGCATTCTTTTTAAATCATTAAAATTTTTAAACTATGCCAACAACAGAAGCAGCGGTAATGACAACACAGGAAGTTGCCAACCGCTTTAATGAACTGGCCCAGTCAGGCCAATGGGACAAAGTACAGGAAGAATTGTATGCTGACAATGCAGTTAGTATTGAACCCCCAAGTGCAGCCGCAATGGGAATGGTAAATGCGGACGGACTTGAAGCCATTAAGAAAAAAGGAGAAGCTTTTAACCAGATGTTGGAAGAAATGCATGGCGGCTATTCTAGTGAGCCCGTAGTAGCTGGCAATCATTTCGCCGTAGCAATGGGCATTGATTGCACCATGAAAGGGGTTGGCCGCAACAAAATGGATGAAATTGCTGTGTATGAAGTGAAAGGCGGAAAGATTGTAAGTGAGCAGTTTTTTTATTAAAAAAATTTAATGGGTTAGTAAGTCTCCCGGTAAATCGGGGGACTTTTTTATTTTTGTCTATGGAAAAAATTAATCTTGCCGAAAAATTTTCTCTCTTCTCTGAATACTGGAGTCCAAAAATAGTTGGGGAGTTGAATGGGCAGCAGGCCTGCCAGCCGTGGCTGGTGAAGCTGGTAAAATTCAAAGGGCCATTTGTGTGGCATCATCATGAGCATGAAGATGAGTTGTTTTATGTAGTGAATGGGAGTTTTGACATGGAGTTCCGGGATAAAACAGTTACGCTAAACGAAGGCGAATTAATAATCGTACCCAGGGGTATCGAACATCGGCCCAATGCGAAAGAGGAAGTGCAAGTGATGTTGTTTGAACCGGCAACTACATTGAATACCGGCAATACAGAAAATGAAAAAACATTGAAGAATCTGCAGCATCTCTGATTTTTCTCATCTTTACACACTAATATTTTTTTAAATGAAAATTGCAGTACTTGGTGCAGGTATGGTTGGCAGCGCTATTGCTTTGGACTTAGCATCACGCCATCATGTATCCGCATATGATGTAAGCGAAGAAAATCTTACAAGATTAAATAAAAGAAACCCCCGGATTGAAACGTATAAAGCTGATTTAAAAAACTACGAATCATATCCTCAACTTCTTTCGTCATTTGATTTGGTGGTTACCGCTGTCCCCGGCTTTATGGGATATAAAACACTTGAAGCGGTTATCAATTGTGGTAAAAATATTGTTGACATTTCTTTTTTCCCTGAAGATGTTTTGCAATTAGATAAACTGGCAAAAGAAAAAGGAGTAACCGTAATTACAGACTGTGGCGTGGCGCCGGGCATGAGCAATTTCATAATTGGACACCACAATGAAGAAATAAAAATAGATGCGTTGGAAATTTATGTTGGCGGTCTGCCCAAGGTGAGAAAAAAACCTTTTCAATACAAAGCGCCGTTTTCACCAGCCGATGTGATAGAAGAATATACAAGACCTGCACGGTTAATGGAAAATGGATTCATTGTAACCAAACCCGCTTTGAGTGAAGTGGAGTGGATTCAATTTGATGAAGTGGGCACATTGGAAGCATTTAATACAGATGGATTGCGGTCGTTACTATTCACCATGCCGCATATAAAAAACCAAAAAGAAAAAACATTGCGCTATCCGGGGCATGTTGATATTATTGTTTCATTAAAAGAAAGCGGATTTTTCAGTGAAGAAATGATTACTGTAAATGGATTGAAAGTGTCTCCATTAAAAGTTACTTCGCAGATTTTATTTAACGAATGGAAGCTTGGCCTGGAAGAAGAAGAACTGACCGTGATGAAAGTAATTCTGCATGGAAAAAATAAAAAGATTGAATGGAGCCTGCTGGATTATTATGATAAGGAAACAAAAATATCTTCGATGGCACGTACAACGGGATATACTTGTACGGCTGCTGTAAATTTAATTGCCCAAAATCTTTTTTCAGAAAAAGGTGTTTACCCACCGGAGCTGGTGGGCAAACACAAAGTATGTTTTGAATTTGTGTTGAGCTATCTGAAAGAAAGAGGTGTGGTGTGGGTAAAAAAATGAAAATCGTATCAGCATTTATCCTTCACACATTTTTTTCAAATTACTTAAGCCGGTAATAAATTGATGATTAAGATTTTTATTAATCACCGGCCCCATCAATCTTGCAATTGGGAAAGGAAGTCCGCCACTGTTTTGCCAGGTTACTTTTGTTTCGCCGCCATCCCCCCATGGTTCAAATAACCAATTATCTTTTGCTTTGCTTTTCCAGGGTTTAAAAAATTCAAGAGCAAAATGAATATGTTTTTCATCAATGCCCGTCAATCTTAATTCGCCAATGCCGGTTTTTTTTCCTTCCCATGTATATTTATGCCCCGGTGTTTTTGGTGTGCCGGTTACCGTGCTTTTAGCAGTGGGGTCGGCCTGTTGCCAGGGATTCCACTGACTGTAAAAATTCAGGTTGCCCACCTTATCCATTACATCTGCCACCGTTTTTTTTATGATGGTTGATTTTTCTACATTATAAATTTTTGGAAGAAGCAATGCGGCAATTAATAGTACAGCAATAAATCCGGCGATGATATAAATGAAAATCATACAAATCAGTTTACCGTAAGTTACGAAATGCACCTGGTAAGATAACCGGTTTTTATTTCAATGGATAGTTCTGTAAAATTTTCCCGGCCGCAGATAGCGGATTCCTTTATTAGTATTGAAACGTGTAGCCATTTGTTTGTAGTTGTCATCTGCTGCAAAACCCTGCACTTCAAAATGTAAATGTGGAAAGGCTGAGTAGCCTGTGTTTCCACTGAGGCCGATTAACTGTCCTTTTAAAACGGTATCACCGGTATTTACCATCACACCATCTTTTTTTAAATGCCAGTAATGAGCAATGGAGCCGTCGTTATGTTTTATAGAAATATAATTTCCATCAGCAAGATTTTCTGTTTTCAATCCGCCTTCTTCAGAATCTTCCCTTGCTGCAATCACCACACCATCTCTTGCGGCACAAATCTTTGTTCCTTTTTTTATTTTAAAATCCAATGCCCGTTCACCTTTATGGCTCATTTTACTTTCATAAGCCTGAATAAGAAAAACTTTCTTTTTGTTTTCAAAAGGAAGATTGTAAATGTAGCTGCTGTCATCTTTGAAATGGCCGGCTTTTAAATCATGGATGGAATAATCCTGTTGCGAAAGCAAATAAACAGGCAAAATAAAAATTTGTATAAAAAGAAAAAATTTCATTTCAATAAATACTAAGGCCAGGAATTTCTCTTTTCAAAATTTCTTCAAACTCCGGTTCAGATGGATAAGGCATCTGCACATTAATTATTTTTCCATCCGGCCCCAGCAAAATAAAACGGGGAATAGTTTCAAGGCCATACGATTTTCCAAATGAATCTTTATCTTTTGCAATCAACTGAAGCACACGGGAAGATTTTTCAATGGCTTCATTGCGCCAGGCCCAACTGTTTTCATCAATAGATAATGCAACAAATGCAACCGCCGGACTGGTAAACTGTTCTGCAAGCCGCTCAAAATTTGGAGATTGAACTTTGCAAGGCCCGCACCAGGTAGCCCACACATCAATAACAACATAGCGGCCATTAAAAGTTTCTATAGAAAAAGTGTCTTTATTCAAAGCAGCAGCAAAAAAATCAGGAGCCGGTTTGCCACGATGCAGGCTTTTTAATAATTCATGTTGCGCAATCAATTTGTGCTGAGTTTTTATTTTTGAAATAAGCGGAACATAATTGGTAATCAGGTTTTCTCTTTTAACGCTGTCTCTTGTTCTGCCAATTGCTTCTTTTATACGGTTATATAAAAGATAATCTCTTATAGGACTTTGTGGCAAACCCGCCAGCGTTTTTTTAATATAGCCCGTATCGGTTGATACATTCATTTTAAGTTTTTGCTGAAAATAATCTGTAATAATATCCCGGTAAACTTCATAGCTCAGCAGGTTGCTGTCAGTGTAGGTAACAGCATTTCTTATTTCATCAATTGTTTTTGGAAATTTTAAGGTGTCATTTGGGTTATATACTTTGAACTTCTGTGCATATTTTATATCCAGCAATTTTAAATAACGGATGGAAACCAATTTTTTCTGCAGTGCAATAAAATCATCTGCGGGTTTCAGGTTATCAACTGTTTTAAAATTATCTATTTTTTCAATCTCTTTCCGCCATTGCAGCATCAGCTCTCTGGCAAATACATTTGGTTTTAATTCATATCCATAATTTCCCAGGTAATTCAATTGATAACTGTAATTACCGTCATTGGTTTTTAAAAACTCATTTTCAGGCATGCGGTTACCACTATTTGTAAACTTTTTACTTTTTCCATCTGATTTAATGTTTATGAACAGACTGTCGCCGGTGCCAAAAAAAATTTGATCGGCTTCCAGGCCTTCCACTTTAAAAATATAAACAGCGGGCAAAATATCTTTATCTGTTTGCAGATGAAATTTATTATTGACAACATTAATTTCAAGTACGGTATCATACATGGGCTCCACAAGCAAAAAAGCTTTTTGAATTTTTGATTTTGTTTCAAAACTGCCGGCAATCACTGTTTTTCCATACGGGGGCAATTGCCCCGGTTTATTTATAAATAAAAAAAGAGACACAAAAGCTAATATTGGTAAAAACCAGTAAGCAATTCTTATCGGTGGTTTAAAATAAGCCCTGATAAAAGTTTTTCTTTGATACCATTGATAACCCAGCCACAGCGCAAGCAACATCCAGAAAATACTCAACCATTCAAAATGCAATAAAAATTTTCCTGTGGCGCTTCCATTGAGATTGTTAATAGTTTGTGCTGGCGCTGCCCAGGGCCACCATTGTGCTTTTCCAAATGCAGTTAAAATAGAACCGGCGACTGTAGCTGCTAATCCAATTCCAAATGGCCCAAGAAATCCACTGATAACAACAGAAAATAAAAACTGAATTGCTAATATGCCCAATCCTGAAATGAATAACCGGAAACCAATACTGGCAATACCGGCAACAGGAATTATTGCTTTGCTAAAACCATATTCAGGTTTAATAAGCATGGTTAATACGCCCCCCAATAAACTAAATAGCACAAGCGAAGCAATACAAAAAAAAGAAATCAAAACACTCATACTGAATTTGCCGAGGTATAAAGCAGATTTTGATACGGGTTGTGTTTCTATCAGCTTCCATCCGCCGCCGCGGTGTTCCATTTGTGTAAGGCGAATAACAACAAGGGTAAGAAAAATTGGAAAAAAGAAACTGCCAAAGCCCTGAAAACAATTATTGATTTGTTCTTTCCAGGGATTCATTGCGGTTAATGAAACGATAGTGCTTCCATCCTGCAGCAGTTTGGCTATTGTAAAAAGCACCGGAATAAAAGCAGACATAATTAATGTAAGCCAGAATATGCCCGAGCCTTTCAGTTTTAACCACTCAGTTTTATTTACTTTTTTATAATCAGAAATAAAATTCATAATAAATCAGTTTGAGGTCATTTTAATAAACCATTCTTCCAGGCCTTCATTCAGACGAATGCTTTTTACCGGAACTCCATCCATTACCAGTTGCTGGTTAATACGTGTTACTTCATCAGCATCCTGTAGTGGAAAAATAAATTCGTTGTTTTGGGTAACTGTTGCCTGGGGAAATTTTTCTGTCAATAGATTTTTCCATTGCATGGCATCTCCTATTTTAATAGTTACCAGCTTTCCATGCCCGGCATTATTTTGCAACTCAGCCATTGTACCCTGAAATTTTAAAATGCCTTTATGTATAATGCCTACATGTGTACAGGTTTTTTCCACCTCACCCAGCAAATGACTGGAAATTAAAATTGTTATACCCTGTTCACGGTTTAACCTGATAAGCATTTCCCTCACTTCAATTATTCCTGCGGGGTCAAGACCATTGGCAGGTTCATCAAGAATAAGCAGCGACGGGCCGGGCAGTAAAGCCATACCCACAGCAAGCCGTTGTTTCATTCCCAAAGAATATTCTTTTACTTTTCTTTTGGCATCATTGTGCAGGCCAACAATTTTTAAAATTTCTTCTACCCGGTTTTCATTCATGTTGCGAAGCCTGGTTATTACTCTTAAATTATCTCTGCCACTTAAATGCAAATAAAGGGATGGCGTTTCAATCAATGTCCCCATACTTTCAAAAATGCCGGGTATATTTTTTTTCAATGATTTGCCACGGATAAAAATATTATCGGGGTCATTTTCCAGCATGCCGGTAAGCAGGCGGATAGTTGTTGTTTTGCCAGCGCCATTGGGACCCAGAAATCCAAAAATACTTTTATCGGGCACCTGAAGACTTACTTCGTTCACTACTTTGCGGCCATACCGGAAAATATAATTGAGGCCGGAGGTTTCTATAGCATAAGAATCGGTTGGTGTCATGGTATTATTAATAGGTTGTAAGATATAAAATAAAAAAGCATCCCATTTAAAACGAGATGCTTCAATTTCTTTTTCCCCTTTAGGGGATAGTCGTAGTTCTTATTCCGACTCCGCCACCACTTCTCTTACTTCCGGTATCATCCGCTTCATCATTCCTTCTATTCCTGCTTTTAATGTTATCATACTTGATGGGCAACCGCTGCAACTTCCCTGCATCATTAAATTTACGGTGCCTTCACTGTAACTTTTAAATTGTATGGCGCCGCCATCCATTTCTACCGCAGGCTTTACATAATTTTCCAAAAGTTCTTTTATTCGTTTTACCACATCATCATCATCGGCGCTTACTTCATTGCTGCTTTCCTTTTTCATCGTTATCAATTCTTCTTCATTAATAACCGCTTTGCCTTCTTCAAGATATTCTTTCAAAAAATTTCTTATAGATGGAATTACATCTGTCCAATCGGTATCAGCAGTTTTTGTAAGTGTAACAAAATTGCTGGCAATAAAAACTGCTTTAATAAATGGATAGCCAAACAACTCAATAGCTAATGGCGATGGCTTTGCATTTTCCACATCAGGAAAGTCAACACTTTTGCCAGGGTATAAAAGTTTGTTGGCAACAAACTTCATGGTCTCCGGGTTGGGCGTCATTTCTGTATAAATGCTGATAATGGGGTTACCTGTTTTTATCATAACTAAAAATTATATTGCAAATATAACAAGCACCCTGATGGCTTGTTTACGAATGAAGAAAAGAGATTAACAGCAGGCATTTTGATGGGTTAAAATTCTGGCAGCCAACTGTTATAAAGATTGGGTTCTTACAAACACTGCAATTACTATTTTCGTTTTTCAATAGAAACTTCAGTATGAAAAAAATATATCACCTCGGCAACTGCACTACCTGCCAGGCAATCATAAAAGCAACCGGCATTGAGATCCTTCGGCAAACTCAGGATGGTTTTGAAATGCAGGATATTAAATTTGAAAAAATAACCCCGGCACAAATTGAGGAAATGAAAGCAATGACCGGAACTTATGAATCATTGTTCAGCCGCAGGGCATTGAAATACAAAGCATGGAAATTAAAAGACAAAAAACTTACAGAAAAAGATTACCGGCAATATATACTTGATGAATATACATTTCTGAAAAGACCTGTAGTGATTATTCATGATAAAATTTTTGTGGGCAGCGAAAAGAAAACTGTTGAAGCGCTGAAGCAGGCAATAAAATGATTACTTTCCACATGAACTCCCTCCTGAGATTCTTTTAAATTGTAATTTTAGACAGGACGGCAGGAGACTCTTCCTGGTAAGAAAGGCGATTTTTGGGTCAATGATTTATTTCAATTAATAAAAATTATGAGCATTATTATTTCACAAGATGGCAAAAACGCACAAAGAATCGATAAGTCTAATTTTGAAAAAGAGGGGTATTTGCAAAATTATATTCATCAAAACCCAGAGTCAATTCCTATTTATGAAATTGCGGAAGACAAGAAACTTCTTGTGGTAGCAAGAGAGTTCCCAACCGAGTCAGGTCCAATTGATGCGTTGGCTATAGATAAAGACGGCGACATTTATGTGGTTGAAACAAAATTGTATAAAAATTCGGATAAGAGAACAGTTGTGGCCCAGGCTCTTGACTACGGTGCATCGCTTTGGCGACACAGCAACATTAACGAATTTATTTCTATGATCACAACTGAGATTGAGAGAAAATTTTCCAGCAGCTTTGAAGAAAAAGTCAAGGAATTTTTTGGAATAGATGATGAGGAAATTGAATTAATGCTTGGTGAGATCAGAAACAATTTTCAACAGGGGAAGATCAAATTTGTAGTATTAATGGACAGAATCGATGAAAGATTAAAAGATCTAATAGTTTATATTAACCAAAACAGTCAGTTTGATATTTATGCTGTTCAAATGGAATACTACAAATTTGAAAAATATGAAATAATGATTCCAAAATTATTTGGGAGTGAACTCAAGCCGCCCCAGCCCAAAGGTGAAATTTGGACACCTGAAAGATTTTTGGTTGATGCTAAAAAAAGAAATGACGATAACACATATAATATTTTATCTGAGCTTCTTGATTTTATAATAAAGAACCCGGACCATGATTTTGGCAAAGGAAAAGAAAGCGGAAGAATATTTTTTAGGATTAAAGATGATCAATCAAAATCAATATTAGTGACCATTTTCGTATTATGGACAAATGGAAAAATTAGATTCAGATTTAAAGAAATTAAAGATAATATAGGTGAAGAAAGTTTAAAAATATACTTTGATAAGTTAAAA
Organism: Bacteroidota bacterium; assembly: GCA_031418795.1. GTDB lineage: Bacteria > Bacteroidota > Bacteroidia > Chitinophagales > Chitinophagaceae > VBAS01. Next base: position 8,934 of record JANOJO010000074.1, read on the forward strand.
GTCATATTACCTCCTCAATTATGGACAGAAGAAATTTTAAAGCAAGACACTCCTTCATTTGCGGCGAATGAACTTTTCAAAAATGAAGAAATGTTAAAGCGGTTTGAAG
>JANOJO010000075.1:0-2896 GCA_031418795.1 Bacteroidota bacterium
ATTACCGTTTGAGATTCCTCAACTACTTTTCCTATTATAGAGTGTGTCTTAAATTCACCGTTTTCAGGAATGACAAGATTCTGAAAGTTCGAAATTTCAAACCCGATAGCTATCTGATCAAACACTACCTGAAGTTGCCGCAGTTTGTCCCGATATTTCGGGAGAGGCACGGAAAACACGGAGTGTAAAAGATCATACAATAAGTTTACGTGTATTCCCTTGCTAAAAGATTACCTGAAACTTTTCACCCAAAAATTTTAAATCTTCAACAACAGGTTTTAATAATGGAATTCCATTCTTCATTCTTTCTGTTTCCATTTCTCTTTCCGGATCACCGGGTATTAAAACTTTTTCATTGCTATTAATTGTTTTTGAAGAACGAAACCTGCGAATCCATTTATCCATGTGCATTTTAAAATCAGCAGCGGGACGAAATGCATCTATCCGCATTGCACCAAAAAAATGACCGATACCTTTTCCCGGTTGTTCATCCGGCATAGGAACATAAGCAGGAAAGGGTGGAACCCACGGACCATAATTTGCTCCACTAAGTACAGCAGAAAAAATATCAACGATAGCGCCGAGTGCATAGCCTTTATGACTGCCATGTTCCCTGTCACCACCCAATGGCAACAAAGCGCCACCTGCTTTCAACTCATGCGGATCGGTAGATTGTTTCCCTTCTTTGGTTTGTATCCAGCCAAGCGGCGCCACGCCACTTTTACGTTGAAGAATTTCTAATTTACCATTGGCAGCCGTGGTAGTTGCCATATCAGCAACAAAGGGAGGTTCTTCACCGGCAGGAAACACAACACAAATAGGATTAGTGCCCAGCAATCTTTCTATAGAAAAAGTTGGAGCTACTAATGGACTTGCATTTGTAAGTGCAATACCGATCATATCATGTTCCAGCGCCATCATAGCATGATAACCTGCAATACCAAAATGATTACTGTTATGTACAGCTACCCAACCCGTACCCACATTTTTTGCTTTATCAATTGCCACCTGCATGGCATAAGGCGCTACTACTAATCCCAAACCACTGTCACCATCCACAACAGCAGTAGATGGAGTTTCATGAATAATTTTTAATTGCGGTGCAGCATTAATTCTTTTTGCTTCCCAAAGACGAACATAACCGCTAAGTCTTGCTACGCCATGCGAATCTATTCCACGCAGATCGGCAGAAAGTAAAACTTTAGTAGCGATGATGGCATCCTTTTCACTGCAACCTATTTTTTGAAAAATGGTTTTGGCAAAATTTGAAATATGCTGGTAAGAAAATGTTTGTTGCGGCATGAGGCAAATATAAACAATGGGCAATTGGCAATGAGCAATGGGCAATTGGCAATGAGCAACAGGCAACAGTTTACAATATCAGAATTGGCTGTAAACAAAAGACAACTTACCGTTATGATCTAATGGAAGATTTTTGCTGCCGAAAAGTAAAAGACATTTATTGAGCATGAGACAAAGTTCCTTTCTTGATAATTCTCTTTCAGGATTAAAATTTGTCAAACCCCAATTGCTCCAAAATTCTTTCAGGCTCTCCACCTTGTTAATTTTATTAAATGCAGTTGTAAGTATAAATGGTCTGAGTCTTTTTAATAATCTATAACATTCAATTATTTTCATTGGGGTTGGCCGTGGTGGAAGCCTGTGAAAATTTCTGAAATAATTTCCATACTTTCTTAACCCAAGAAAGAACTCTGTACCATTCACTAAACTATCCGGGTAAAAAAACATTTTGTTTGCCCAGCCTTCTGATTTGCCAACGCCTTTTAATATTCCGGTCACTCCTACTCTTTGTATTGCTTCCCATGCAGGATCATTTTTTTCTACATCCACAAAAGGCATCAGGTAACATTTCAACTTTAATAATTCTTCCTGAACAGATCTTACACTTACCTCTCTTATTTTCTTTTTTTCCAAAATACTTTTAGCTGCTAATACACCCGCAGCCTGCCCGGTTAATAAAACCACCGGTTGCAATCTTGTACTTCCATTTACAATATTAGAAACTGAAATTCCTTTTTCACAAACAATCAATCCTTCAATTTTTCCCGGGATCAAACAACCTAATGGAATATTGAATGAAGGAATATTTGGAAATTCTATATCCGGTATTTTACCCGGGTATTGTGCATGATGATGATCCACCGGATAATCTCCAACTGAAATTCCAGTTCTGTACAAAGTATTTTCATAAGGATTTTTAAGATGGTTGATATTTAATCTTACTACTCCTTTCACTCTTCTGCCTTCCCGGTTGTAAGGAATTAATGCCATGCCGCCATTCAGTTCATCATCAGCAAGACCGATATGCTTCATACCTAATTGTGTTTGCAAAAAATAAATAAAACCAAGAGTTTGTTGTTTCGCCTGCTCATAGCTCAAGGCTCGCTGCTCATAGCTTTTCTCAACTACATTTAAATAATAATCATTTCCATGCGCCGGCCAGTTGAGCATGTATTTATCATGCATGGCGCCGGGTGAACGTGGAAGTTTGCCATAATCCAAAACTTTTTTTGTATCAAACTGGTAAGGCTTACCGTTGCAGGGTGCATCTGCGGTACTGCAGAAATATTTTGTGGAATCATAGTTTGCAGGTCTTGCAATTGTTTTATCAGCGCCTTCTCCATAATTTTTTAAAATGGCTGCCCAGGTAAGATCCTGGATAATATTATTTTTTTCTCTTGCCTCTTTTTCGCCACTGATTTTTGGATCATCCATTCCCAAATCATAAGCAGCACCGGCTTTTGCAAATACATCTCCAGGCTCAGTACCATCTATTATAATTTTTGCTTTGATAATAATGGATTGCCAATCTTTATTATAAAAAGCAGCGCCGGTAATTTGATTGCCGTTTTTAATTACATCATTAAACCTGAAA
>JANOJO010000076.1:0-6838 GCA_031418795.1 Bacteroidota bacterium
TCACACCAACTGGACGAAAAAGGAAAATCACTTCATGAAAAATCAAAAGAATTATTAGATGATGGTATTCAGAAAGTCCGCACAATTTCCCATAACCTTCATTCCACCTTACTTAAAGAATTTGGTCTGAATGAAGCAATCCGTAACTTTCTTAATAAAACTGTGCAGGGTACACTGGTAAAAGTTGAAATTGACCTTGATAGCAATTACCATATTGAAACTGCCGAAACCGATTTGGGTGTTTATCGCATTGTACAGGAGCTTACAAATAATATTCTGAAACATGCGAAAGCAAATTATATTCATATTTCTTCACTTATTAAGGGTGAAATGCTTGAACTTGTGGTTCGTTTTAATGGATCAGGTCTCAGCCAGGAACAGTTTGAAGACCTTCGCTTCCGACCCGAAGGACTGGGTCTAAAAAATATTCAGAACAGAATAATACTTTTAAAAGGGAATATTTTATTTGAAAAAAATAAAAAAGATAACAGAATTATTTTGACAATACCCGTAAACCCTGAATCATGAAAAAAATTAAAATCGCCATAGCAGATGACTTTAAAATTTTCCGCGAAGGCCTGAAAGTAAGTCTTGGCCAGGATGAACATATGGATGTGATTTTTGAAGTGGATAATGGCGAGGATCTACTAAAAAAAATGGAGACAAAATTGCCGGATATCATACTGATGGATTTAAAAATGCCCATCATGGATGGTATGGAAGCCACGCAGCTTGTGCGGAAAAAATTCAGTATGGTGAAAATATTGGTGGTATCCATGTACGAGGATGACAAATTTATTATTCACCTGATGGAAATAGGCGCCAACGGGTACCTGTTAAAAAATGCGGAGCCAGATGAAATAAGAAAGGCCATTTATGCCGTACATGAAAATGGCTATTATTTTAATGACCTGGTGAATAAAGCACTATTGAAAAAACTCATTTTAAAAAATAATATCAAACCCTCCTTTAATGAAAATATTGATCTTACCGAAAGAGAACTTGAAGTCTTAAAACTGATCTGTGAAGAGAAAACCGCAGCTGAAATAGCAAAGCAGATTTTTTTAAGTCCCCGTTCGGTGGAAGGTATCCGTCAGCGGTTGATTGAAAAAATCGGGGTAAGAAATACTGCAGGTATTGTGATGTTTGCTGTGAAAAACGGATTAGCTGATTAAAACTCAGTTTATGAAAAATAAAGTTGAATTACCCGGCCTGTCAGCTTTTATCAAGCTAACAATCTGGATACCGGCTGCAATTCTTATTTATAATTGCAAGAGTAATAATATTAATAAATCTACTTTTTACTACTCGGGAAACCACAAAATAGAAATTACAATTATCGAAGACACTCTTGGCGTTTTGCTCAGGGATACAGTACTTAATCCCCAGGATACTTCAGTTCCCTATTTTGATAAAATAATAAACCTGGCAAACAGTAATCTCGGTAACCAGGGATTTATTCCGACAGGAAATATGGAAAATGATTCACATATTAAATTGGTTTTAAATCCTGCAAAGAAATATACCAAATCAGCTTTTTTTAACCAGGTTGGCGCATTAAAAAGTCAACAGAATAAAATTTTTATAGAAAATGCAGGTTACCTGGTTCGTGTTAAAGGAACGAATAAACCTATGATCCTTACAGATGAAATTATTATCCAGTTTAATCCGGGTACATCTGTCTCAGATATCAATACACTATTCAGCACATATAATCTCTCTGTTATACGAAGGAACCGATATGACAGTATGCAATACACAGTAGCAGTAACTAAAGATTCCCCGCATGATGTAATAAAAATGTCTCACTTATTAAAAGAAAATCAGTTGATCAGATTCGCTCAAATAAATTTCATATATGTTAAAAAATATCTCAGTACCCGGCCCGATGATGAATTTTTTAACTACCAATGGAATCTTATAAGCAACAACCCTGAGGCGACTGAAGACGCAGATATAGATGCAGATCTTGCCTGGGATTTCACCATGGGATCAGAGAATATTATAATCGGAGTTATTGATCTGGGTTTTGATACACTTCACTACGATTTGGAGCCTAATATTTTAAGAAACCCCCATGAAATTCCGGGCAACGACAGGGATGATGATGAGAATGGCTATAAAGACGATTTTCTTGGATGGAATTTTGATGGCAATGATAATAACCTTGATGGATACGAACATGGTACTGCAGTTCTTGGAGTAGCAAATGCAGTAGTTAATAATGGCAGGGGAATTTCGGGCAGTTGTCCCAAGTGCAAATCATTACCGATAAAATCCGGACATGAGTTTGATCAGGATGCACATGCATTTGATTATGCCAGGGAAAGGGGTGCAAAAATTATCAATTGTAGTTGGGAGTATGGTGGGGCTATACCACCAAATGTAATTATAGCTATCAATAGAGCAATCAGCGCAGGTATCGTAGTAATTTTTGCAATGTCAAACAGTAATCTTGATTATTGCATCACAACACTGGGACTTGATGAGTTATCTAATCTGATTACTGTATCAAGATCAACTTCAAAAGACAGTTATGACAGGGGTGGTTGGGGCAAGTGTTTGTCCTTACTTGCTCCTTCAGGTGTTCGTGGCTCGCCGCCCGGTTACTTGAAACTTCTTACCACTGATAAATTAGATTGGCGTGGATATAATACTGGTTCAAATGATGCACTTTGTAATACTGCATTTAGTAATGCTGACTATACAAATTGCTTCTGGGGAACATCTGCATCAGCTCCGTTAACTGCAGGAGTAGCAGGTCTTATTTTATCAGCAAATAATGAACTATGTGCAAGTGAAGTAAAATACCTGCTACAGGACTGCGCTGATAAAATTGAACATAGTAATGCAGACTATTCACCACAGAATGGTAAAAGCTTAAATGAAACTCATGGCTATGGCAGACTTAATGCTTATGAAGCAGTAAAGATTGCATCTTCAGATTTAGCAAAAGGTGGACGAAACGGTATTGATATTTTTCTTAGAGATAATGAACTTGACTGGGGTAATTCGGAAAAACCTACTTCGTATTCCTTTGAACCGGTAAGGAATTATGATCTTTCATATTGGAAAAGTATGGATATAAAAGTTGACGCCCCACCCTATGAAATTTTACCACCGGTTTTGAATAATGATTTATTTGAAAGACTTATAAATGAAAATCCGGTTGGTGGGCAAATCAATAAAGTATATGTAAGGGTTAGAAACAGGGGATTTAGAACTGCTGCATCTGTAATGGTAAAATTGCATTGGGTACATGCAGGTGCTTCTTTGCCTCCACTACCTTCTGATTTCTGGGATAGTTTTCCGGCAGATCCGGAAGTGATTTCAGAATGGAACTCCTTAGGAACGCAACCAATTTTAAACCTGGAGTATAGTGGGGCATCACTTGCTACTACTGATCTGGATGCTGCTCAAATAGCAGTATTTGATTTTACTGCGCCTGTACATGATCCCTCCACCCGCAATCATTATTGCTTAGTGGCATTAGTTTCTTCGCCCGATGATAGCATGGCAACATATGAATTAAAAAATAATCTGGAAAGACTTAATATGAATTATGTCACTACCCACTATAACAATGCATCACATAGAAATTATAATATTGAAACTGCTGATCAGCCTTTTGATGCTGAGTTTTTTCTCTATAACCCCCTGCAAACACCGGTTTATACAAAACTGGAATTAAGTTTTAAAGGACAACCTATTCCGGTTATAATTTCAGATTCATTAGTCGGCAAACTTATTTATCTAAAAAAGAATGAGAAGAAGTTAATCAGATTCAGAATTGATCCTGTTGGTTTGAAAGAACCGACTGAAATTATTTTTCAACAAATCATGCCGGGAAATAAAAAGAATGAATTCAAAGTAATTGGAGGAATCAATTACTTAATCATGCCTTCTACGAAAGAAAAAACTTCTTCGAAAACTAAAAAATAAATGCCACCCGCATCGGATGGCATTAAATTATCTGAAATATGGTTTTATTTTTATCCCTGTTCAACCAAGCCGGCTTTCACCGCATACATAACCAGACCCGCCATGCTCTTAGTACCTGTTTTTGTTTTCAGTTTATCGCGGATGGCTTCCACAGTTCTTGGGCTTAAGTCAACAATGTCTGCAATCTCCTTAGTACTTTTTTCTTCGCACATCAGGCGCAGAATGGTTACTTCCTTATCATTAAGATGTACTTCGGCAGGTTTGTGGGCATCAGCAAAAGTTTTGTTCCGCAAGCCACTCAGCAAAGCTTTATTGGTAAGTTCATTAAAGAAAAATTCATTTGAATATACCTGCTTTACAGCTTCGTAAATTTTTTCGGCACCGCTTTCTTTTGTAAGATAGCTGTTGGCGCCAATTTCCATCATGCGGCTGATCATAGAATGATCATTGTGCATGCTGAGCATAATTACTTTTATATTCGGATAAAGTTTCTTTATCTCCGGCAGGGTAGTTAAACCATCCATGATAGGCATCTGAATGTCGAGCAAAACCACATCGGGTTGAATATGCTTTAATAAATTAAGGAGTTGCATTCCGTTTTCGGCTTCCGCCACCATGTGAATGTCTTTGTGTGCAGATAAAGAAGATTTCACTCCAGAACGGAACAGGGTATGATCATCAGCAATAGCCACTTTTATTACTTGGCCGTTTTCCAGGTTTTTCATGATACTTGTTTGGTTTTAAATAATTAAGTGGATTTTTTTTATACTCCACGGATATTGGTTAGTAAATAAACGAATTTTTTTAAAAGTTATTTTCTAAGTTTGAATCGCAATGCAAATTGTAAAAATCCTGTAACATAAACCATAGTACATGTACCTTATTATACAGATGTGGAATATACCTGATATTGAAAAATATTACGAACTTATACCCGGCAATCTATGTGAAGTTTACGATAGCCTCATTAAATATCATAAATAAAAGATTAAGAAATTTTTCCAGGAATTATTTTTTTTCTGCAACTATATATGCTCTCGGCTCTCCAAAACTGAATTGCTTTTTACCCGGGATGCTGTATATCTCATTTAAAGTGAACCCGGTTTTATTCAGCATCGCTTCCAACTCAGCAATTGAAAAAATATAATCCACACCGGGCTTCTCTTCTCTTTCTCCATTATCTGTTATTATAACGCTGCTGGTTTCTATCCGGGCAGGACGAAGCAGAAATTTTGCTTCTGAAATAAATAAAAGATTATTAACCCTGCTCCAGGCTTTTTCTTTAAAATTTTTCATCGCCATCTCGGCAAGCGACCAGGTATTAATAAAAAATTTACCTCCCGGTTTCAACTGTGTCGCAATATTGGAAAGAAGTGTCAATGTGTCTTCTTCATCAAAAAACTGCAGGCTGTTGCCCATGCAGATAACCGCATCATATTGTTTATTTGTTTGCAGTTGCAGCACATCCGAGCAAATACATTCAATATCTAAATTTTCAACCGCAGCTTTTTCTTTTATCTCATCTGTGTATTCAGGCAGATTGTCAACAGCGGTTACATTGATTTCTCTTTTTGCCAGCTCTAATGAATGTCGGCCGTAGCCGCACATAATATCCAATACTTCGCTGCCTTCAACTAGTTTCCCTTCTTCAATAATAAAATCTGTTTCCGCCAGTGTCGTTTTTTCAGGAAATATTTGCCTCCATATCTCTTTATAATAGCCGTCGAAAAAACTATTGTTGATATTTTGCTTTTTTAGACTTTGCGGCATTGAACAAATTTTATTATTAAAGACTGTTCATCTCTCAGCTTTGTGTGATGGCAATCCTCCTCCTTCGAGGGAGTGAGAGTGTGCCGGTTTGGGGCTTCTTACTCCAGCAATTTATTTCTCATAGCATACATCACCAGCCCTGCAATAGTTTTTGCGCCAACCTTCTGTTTCATATTCTGCCTGATGGTTTCAATTGTTCTTGGGCTAAGAAAAACTTCCTTTGAAATTTCTTCCGTTGTTTTATCCTCTGCAATAAATTTAAGAATCCTTAATTCTTTTTCAGAAAATTTTACTGGGTTGGGGTAAAACTGCCGCACTTTCTTTTTATGCTGCAGTTTCAGCAGCACTGCTTTATTCACCAGATCATTAAAATAAAAATCATCATTCATGCAGGTAAGGATGGCCTGGTAAATTTCTTCCGGGTCTGTGGTCTTGGTCAGATAGGCATTGGCACCCATCTCCATCATTTTGGTAATCATTTCCTGGTCATCGTACATGGTGAGTACTATTATCTTCAGGTTCTCATATTCTTTGCGTATCAGACTAATTGCACTAATGCCATCTATTTCAGGCATGCGGATGTCCATTAAAATTACATCGGGCTGTTTTATTTTCAATTTATGCATCAGATCTTTTCCATCTTCTGCTTCCCATATTATGCGCAGGAATTCTTTATCTCTCAATGCCATTTTTATTCCGTCGCGGAAAATCTTATGGTCATCGGCAATGGCAACTTTAATTATATCGGCAGTCATGGATAGTGGTTACGGGTAATTTTAATGGGTTATAAAAAAATAGCTGAACGAAAATACTTAATTTTTAATTGAGGATACGAATTTGCCATTGTTTATACAAAATCAACCGATAAACTTTTTTTATACAGCTATCGGCTGAAATGAATTAAAAGGGATTTATTGGTTTGTTTTACTGAAAACAGAAAAACTCCTGTATCAATTTCACAAGCTCTTATTTTTATAATTGGATAATCAAAGATTTATTCTGCTTAACTGAATGAAGACAATTGAACCATTCATAGATAATGGTTGCTGAAAAAAACACAGCTACAAAAATTATAAGTATAAATACGAATAGGCCCGAAACAACTATACGATCCAGATTGAGCAGA
>JANOJO010000077.1:0-5898 GCA_031418795.1 Bacteroidota bacterium
ATATTCTGTTGCTCATCCGTGTTCGGTCAGCCGGATATGCCGCTGATAGTAGCAAAAAGTTGAAAATATGTTTTCAACTTCAGTATCTTTAATCGGCTTCAGTTCCGGGCTGAACGTTTTCCAAATGCCCCGCCGAACGCAAAGCCCTGACGTAAGCTCTTCACTTTTAAAAAATTTTCTAAAGAATAATCATCGTACCCACCCACATTTTGTGGCCTACGACCCCTCCTGAGGTCGGTGCTCGTGTCGTTTATAAATGCCGGAAGTCCTAAATTCAAAACAATTCCTACCACATGCATTTAATTTCTAACTATACATTCCGGCACCGATGCAATCTTGGTGCAGGAGTTTTTGCTTTTATTAAAAAAGTCAACACAAAATGATGACTTTCTCAGAGGTCCCTAGCGGATTCGAACCGCTGTAGCAGCTTTTGCAGAGCTGAGCCTAGCCACTCGGCCAAAGGACCCTATTTATTTCAGATTTCAGATTTTTGATTTTAGATTTGTCCGCCAAGAGGCGGACTCCTTTGGAGAATCTGAAAGCAGACAAATATACATTTTTTGTCTGATTTTTTTTACCAATGAAATTCAAAACATGAGCCGGATAGCTGAATCAGAACTTATTTTAAATGAAAGAGGCGCAATCTATCATCTGAACTTAAAACCGGATGAAATTGCAAACACTGTAATTCTTGTTGGCGACCCAGACCGGGTAAAAGAAGTAAGCAAATATTTTGACCGTATTGAATTTAAAATTCAGTTCCGTGAATTTATTACCCATACTGGTTTTATTGGCAGCAAAAGAATTTCTGTTCTCTCCACCGGCATCGGTACAGATAATATTGATATTACCGTAAATGAACTGGATGCTCTTGCTAATATTAATTTTTCAACACGGGAAATAAACCCGGTAATCAAGTCACTTAATTTTATCCGCATTGGTACCTGTGGTGGATTGCAACCGGATATTTCTGTGGACAGTATGATTGCATCCACACATGGCCTGGGCATTGACAACCTGCTGAATTTTTACCGCATAGAACAAAACGAAGAAGAAAAACAATTGATTCATTCTTTTGTTACCCATACACAAACGCATGGCAGCATTGGTCATCCTTATATTTCCAGTGCCGCTGCATCGCTGATTAAAAATTTTGGAAAAGAATTTTTTCATGGCATCACGGTTACATGCCCCGGTTTTTATGGTCCGCAGGGCAGAATACTCCGGCTGGGCATCAGCAATCCTGAATTGATTAACCGGCTTACACAGTTCCGCTTCGGCCAGCACAGAATAGTTAATTTTGAAATGGAAACATCAGCCATTTATGGTTTGGGTAAATTGCTGGGCCATCATTGCCTTTCTTTAAACGCTGTAATTGCAAACCGGGTGTTGAAAGAATTTTCAAAAAATGGAAAAGCAGCGGTGGAAAAACTTATTGTAAAAGCACTGGATATTATTTCAAAAAATATTTAGAACCGGAACATGGAAATTAAATTTTATAAATACCAGGGTACAGGAAATGATTTTGTAATTCTTGACAATAGAAACGGAGATTACAATAAGCTCACCCAGCATGATGTAAAAAAACTTTGCGACAGAAAATTTGGAATCGGCGCCGATGGCCTTATGCTTTTAAATAAAAAAGAAGGATTTGATTTTGATATGACTTATTACAACGCAGATGGCAACGAAGGAAGCCTGTGTGGAAACGGAAGCCGTTGCGTGATAAAATTTGCCTGGCACAGTGTTATTCAAAAAGAAAATTATTTTTTTACAGCATCAGATGGAGAGCATGAAGCTAAATTAGACTTAGGTGGAATTGTTTCTTTGAAAATGAAGGATGTGGATTCTATCCGCCTTCATCACAGCGATTATATTTTAGATACCGGTTCGCCGCATTTCATCAGGCTGTCGCCGGATGTGATGCACCTTGATGTTTATAAAAAAGGAAAAGAAATAAGAAATAGCCCGGAGTTTGTTAAAGAAGGGATCAATGTAAATTTTGTAGAACAACTTTCTGAGCCGGATAAAATAATTGTACGAACTTATGAACGGGGTGTGGAAAATGAAACCCTCAGTTGTGGCACGGGTGTTACCGCTGCTGCACTTGTATGCTATCACAATGAAAATGGTTTTAACGAAGTGGATATAAAAACACCCGGCGGAAATTTAAATGTGGAATTTGACCGCACTGCCGACGGCACTTTTAAAAATATCTGGCTTTGCGGACCTGCTGAAAAAGTATTTGAAGGAACCATAATTCTTTAAGATTATTCGTCAACAATTTTGGAAACCTATGATTCTGTTTTTTTATTTGAACCACATAGAATCATAGGCACATAGAAATACACACATAGTTTTTATTAATTCTATGTGAAACCTATGTTCCTTATGTGCCTTATGTGGTTCAATAATTTCACATGCTAAAACAAAAACTATAAGTAAACTAATCCTCTCACTCTTACTTCAATAAATTAATATTCAAACTATGCATCGCTTTAATATACGCGTATATGGAATTATTATAAATGAAAAAAAGCAAGTGCTGGTTGCTGATGAATATATCCGCGGAGGTTATTATACAAAATTTCCCGGCGGCGGGCTGGAGTTTGGCGAAGGCACAAGGGATTGTTTAAAAAGAGAATTGAAAGAAGAACTGGGAATAGAAAGTGAAACCGGCAATCATATTTACACAACTGATTATTTTCAAATATCTGCCTTCAATCCTGAACACCAGATTATTTCCATTTATTATATTGCCAAACTACTGGAAGAATTAAAAGTGACTGTGAAAACAACTCCATTTGATTTTGATGAAAAACAAATGGAGATTTACAAACAAACTGGTGAAACAGAGACTTTCCGTTTTATTAACTGGGAAAATTTTTCTGAAGAAACCGTTACACTGCCGATTGATAAGATAGTGGCAAGAATGATTAAAGAAGATTAGAGATGACGGATATAAACGAAAGATGATAGTTATCTAAATCCGAAATTCCAAATAACAAATTCCATCCCGATAACTATCGGGACCAATCCCTCTACCCTCCCATCGCCGCTTTCTTCATCTCCCCCGCCACATCATTACCCAAATAATTTTCTATCCGGTGATGAATAAAATAAATTACCGGTGTAAGTAAAACAGCTACTATAAATTTATAAATGTAATTAACAATGGCAATGGCTATCACCTGGTTCAATGGCCACGGACTTCCCTGACCACTCACCCATTTGGGATATAAATAAAATGCAATGATTAATACAACAAAACTATCAATGAATTGAGATACCAGTGTAGAACCTGTTGCCCTTAACCAAATATGTTTTTCGCCGGTTTTCTTTTTTATATAGTGAAAAACAAACACATCCACCAACTGCCCAATCAAAAAAGCAATCATGGATGCTATAATAATGCCCATGCCCTGGCCAAAAATTCCATTGTAAGCTTTACTCATATTTTCTATGCCGGCAGTTTGCTTGCTGGTAATCCACCATGTATTGGGTGCAGTTTGCATAGCGCCATACAACATGATGAAACCATAAGCAATAAGCGCTACAGCCAGCCAACTGATAAACCTCACTCCTTTTCTTCCAAAATACTCATTGATGATATCTGTCATTACAAATACAACCGGCCATAGCAATACGCCACAGGTAAGATTAAAAGAATAATCATCGCCGAACAAATGAATTTGCACCGGTTTCCAGCCAAGCGTTTCTTCCAGCGAAAAAACTTTTACACCCATAAACTCCGCCACCAGGGTATTGGCAATAAAAAAACCGCACAACACCAGGAATAGCCGGGTGGGTTTGTCTTTAAGAATGATATGTATCATGATTAATAATTGGTAACATTTAACATTAATAAAAATACAAGCTGCAAAATTAAAAACAGGATATTCATCACCATCATCCAGGCAGGTAATATTGCCAGGCTTTTTCTTTTTACAAAGAAAATAATTAAGTAACTCAAATTGACGGCAGGATTGAATAAAACTGAAAGCACATAACCGGAAATAATGATAGAGGAAGAAAGACGCTCATCTTTTATCCAGTTAAAAATTGTCAATGAAAACGAAACAAGAAAAAGCAGGTTGCAAACAAATGCAACTCTTGATAAAAATAATAGCCGGTGCATCCGTATTTTTCGTGTAAAATAGCATTATTTTGTCAGCCTGAATAAAGCTGTTTATTATGAATGGTTGGTTTAAAAAATTGCTTCCGCATTTCATTGCCGTCCTTGTATTTCTTGGCATTGCTGTTATCTATTGCAACCCTGCGCTGGAAGGAAAAGTAGTGAGTCAGCATGATATTACCCAGTGGAAAGGCGCCGTACAGCAATCGCTGGAATACAGTAAGACACATGGTAAAGCGCCGCTATGGACAAACAGTATGTTCAGTGGCATGCCAACTTTTCAAATATCATTTCCTGATAATAACCATGTTCCATCTTATGCTCATAAGATTTTCACATTAGGATTGCCCAATCCCATTCATTTCTTTTTCTTAGCCTGCATTTGTTTTTATTTTCTATGCGTAGTGCTGCGGATAAAACCCGTGGTTGCCATGATGGGAGCAATTGCATTTGCTTATGCCACTTACAATCCTGTCATCATATCAGCAGGGCATGAAACAAAAATGCTTTCCATAGCTTATATGCCGGCATTGCTGGGTTCTATTTTATTAATATTTGAAAAAAAATATTGGGCAGGTACAGCTTTAACAGCATTATTTACTTCCGTTCTTATTTCTATGAACCATCCGCAGATTGCTTATTATTTTTTTATGTCGGCGGGCATCATGACGGTTTTCTTTTTAATAAAATGGATAATACAAGAAGATTTTAAACATATTTTACTTGCCGGTTCATTAACGTTGCTTGCTGGATTAACAGGTGTATTGACAAATGCAGTAAACATTTTGTCAACTTACGAATACCAGAAAGAAACAATCCGCGGCGGCAGTTCTGTTTTAAAAGATAGTACGCAAACTGCAAATAAATCTCAAACTGGGTTGGATAAAGATTATGCTTTCAGCTACAGTATGCAGATAGCAGAACCATTTGTAATGATGGTACCACGCATGTATGGCGGCGGCAGTGGCGTGGAAGAAGTAAGCCAGGAAAAATCGAAAGCCATAGAAGCGTTGGTAAGAACACCGCAGGAGGTACAACAATTTTTGGGCAGATCAATGTCTTATTATTGGGGCGGATTAATTGATACAGGTCTGGGCACATCTGGGCCGCCATATATTGGCGCCATCATTTGTTTTCTTGCCATACTCGCCATGTTTGTGCTGGATGGAAAACATAAATGGTGGGCATTTTCAGCTATCATTTTTACCATCATGATTTCCTGGGGTTCGTATTTCAACTGGTTCAATTCAATACTGTTTGACAATTTCCCTTTGTATAATAAATTCAGGGCGCCTTCCATGGCATTGATTATTCCTCAATTGTTGTTGCCATTATTAGCCGTACTATGTTTAAATAAATTAATAGAGACTGCCGGTAAAAAAACTATCTGGCCGCAAGTAAAAAAAGGACTGATAGCAACAGCAGTCATATTCATAGTTTTGTTTGGTATTTATTTAAGTGCAGATTTCTTAAGCGAAAATGATGCTTCTACTTTGAAGCAGATAAGAGATATGAATCAGCCACAGGCTTATAATGCAGTTAATTCTTTTTTTGAGGGGCTTAAAGAAGATAGAAAAGGACTGATGCTGGGTGACATTCTCCGCAGTTTTGGTTTTATACTGGTTGCTGCTTTCTCAATATTATTATTGGTAAAAAATAAATTGAATGCATTGGCAGCTTCTATTATCATTACAGTTTTTGCTTTTATTGATGTAATAGCCATTGATAATAAATACCTGAGCAGTGATGACTACCAGGATAAA
>JANOJO010000078.1:0-11807 GCA_031418795.1 Bacteroidota bacterium
GTTTTGAATCCAATTATTATTTTAGTTCAGGTATCTGAATCTTACACGAATGTCAGAATTAAAAAAAGCAAACCTTGAGAATAAGAATGGTAAATATTGAAGATGCATCATCCATACTGGATATATATACACCTTATATAAAGGACACTTCCTTTACTTTTGAAACTGAAGTTCCTTCTATACCAGATTTTCAAAAGCGGATAGATGATTATCTGTACAACTGGCCCTGGTTAGTATGTGAAAAAGATGGATTAATTACTGGCTATGCTTATGGTGCTAAGTACAGGGAACGTACAGCTTACCAATGGTGTGTTGAAACTTCAGTTTACATTCACGATGATTACCAGAAATGTGGTTTGGCGAAAGCATTGTATGAATCTCTTCTTGAAATATTAAAAGTACAGGGATACAGAAATGTGTATGCAGTTATAAATCTGCCCAACGAAAAAAGTGTAAAGTTTCATGAAAGCTGCGGGTTTAGTTTTTTTGCTATGTATCCAAAAGTTGGCTATAAACTTGGGCAATGGAAAAATGTTGGATGGTGGCAAAAAAATATGAATGAGTATAATATGCAACCTTCCCCACCAATAAAATTTTCAGAATTGAATAAAGATTTTCTTGAACAATTATTTTTAGAAAAAGCATTCATGATCAGAAAATAAGAAACCCTCTTTTTTTGAAGAGGGTTTTTTATAAAATTTATTTATTTCTTTTAAACCGGTATCCCATTTTTGCAAAAAAGAATGCGCCTCCATGCCCCATTTGCACGGCATCCCACATGCCGCCGGTTTCAGTGGCTCCCGGATCCTGAATAGTCGGGTATGTATCTAAAATATTTGCTCCACCAATTGCAATATTAAAGTTGTCATTTATTTTAAATCCCAAAGTAAGATCCACCGTATGCCTTGCTTCATATACATCAGGATTGTTTATATCAAAATAAAAATCAATTAAACTCACACCAGAAAAACGGGTGGCTCTTACAGTTGCATTGAATTTATTTATAGTATAATCTAAACCCAGTGTTACTTTATGTTTTGGTGCAGATGCAAGCAGGAAAAATTTCTCCCTGTCGCCAAAATAAATATCTTCTTTGCCGGCTAACTGATCCGTTGTATTTACTGACAGTACAGACATTTTATTCAGGTTGGCGGCAATCGTTGTATTTAATTTACCATTACCTAATGTTGCACTGTAAGTAGCAATGATATCTACGCCACGGGTGCTGGTGCTTACTGCATTTGTAAAAAACTGCGCAGCGCCTACATTCATGCTTTGAAGTATGTTGCCAATCTGATCGTCATTCGTATCAAATAAACCAGTTAATACAATTCTGTCTTTTACATTTATTTTATATGCATCCACAGTCAGATTTATTTTTCCGGCAATTTTTGCTACAAAACCAAGACTAAAGTTATTTGATGTTTCTTCTTTCAATGCAGGAATACCAACAAGGGTTGCAAGTTGGCTTGTATTAGGAGAAATCACCTGATCAAAAATTTGTCCGGCAACTACATTAGTAAATGTAGAACTGAAATGAACTTGTGGAAGTGAAGGTGCCCTGAAGCCGGTACTCCACGAAGAACGGAAACTTAAATTATTATTGATTTTAAGTTTTGTTGCTAATTTATAATTATCTGTCCATCCAAAATCACTGTAATTTTCTATTCTTACCGCACCGGTAATTAAAATACTTTTTGTAACATCTAATTCAGCATCTGCATAAGCTGCAAAATTTTTCCTTGAGGCTTTTACAACATCTTTTGGCTGATAACCCGGGAAACCCTGTGAACCACCCGGACGGAAAGTAGTATCACCCGGACCGTTTATTGAAAATACTACCGGGCCATATTGTTTCCATGATGCTGTTTGTCCCGCAAAAATCTGGTATTGTTCATAACGGAATTCAGATCCAAATGCAAGATTAAGACCTGCTGCAACTCCTCTTACTTCTCTTGTAAAATTTGCGCCTAATGTGCTTGAGTTTAATTGAAAACCACCCGCATCAAATTCTGTAGGAGAGTTTCCTTCTAATGAAGCATTCAATGAGCCGCTGACGCCATATTGAAAACGGTTACTTCCTGTTGTGCCGTTAAAGTCAGATCTCCAGCCGCAGATTTCGCTTCTTAATCCAAATGAAATTGATTTATCAACTATTTCAGATTCTATAATTGGATCAAATCCATCCGGATAAATTGATAATACATTTCTTGCACTGCCCGGATCACGGGTATAAGCAAACGCATCTCCTTCACGGCTGTTGTATCCGCCAAAGGAATAAAACTCCGTCGTACTGCTCAGTGTAATTTTATTATTAAAGTATGCACGGTAATTTGTGTACTCACCATCTCCAAATTGCCTCCGGTAGTTATCAGGAAAAAGTGCTTCAAAATTTGGGCGGAATGTTTTCTCTTTACTGATTACATCACCCGTAATATTAAAGAAGCCATTATCTTTTAATTTAAATCCATAATTAATATTTGCGTTGTACTGCAAACCGTCAGTTTGATTTTCCAAAACTTTTTGTCCATCCAGTTTAAGAGTGCTGCCATAACCTGTCATTTGTGTGCCCACTGTGGCATTGGCTGTAAATTCATTTACTGATTGTTTTAAAATAATATTTACCACACCTGCAATTGCATCAGATCCATACTGTGCACTGGCGCCGTCACGCAGTATTTCAATTCTTTCAATAGCAGCTGCGGGTATCGCATTCATATCTGTTCCTGAATTTCCACGGCCGCGGCTTCCGTATAAATTTACCAATGCAGTCTGGTGTCTTCTTTTACCATTTATTAAAACTAAAGTTTGATCGGGACCCAAACCTCTTAAGGTGGCAGGGTCAATATGATCAGCGCCATCTGCGCCTGATTGGCGGTTTGCATTAAAAGAAGGAGCTACATAATGTAAAATAGAATTGATTTCAACAAAACCAAACTGGTTGGCAACTCTTGAGATGGGAATAATGTCAACCGGAACAGGAGTTTCAGTTGCAGAACGTTTCAGGCTGCGGGTACCCACCATTTCAATGCCACCTAATATTAAAGTAGAAGACTCAAGAGAAACATTTACGGCGCCGCTGCCGGCAGTCATCTCTTTATCATTAAAACCAATTCCGGAAAAAAGCAAAACTGCATTGGCGCCGGAAATTTTTATTGAATAATTTCCGTCTTTGTCAGTTACAGTTCCTGTTTTACTGCCTTTTACAGTTACTGATATTCCTTCTGCGGCATTTCCTTTATCATCTGTTACTCTTCCTGAAACAGTTTGCTGGGCAAATGCAGCCGATAATGTAAATATAAAAAAGCCGGTGAGTAGCAATAGTTTTTTCATGTGAGTTTTTGTTTTGGTTGTCAATGCTTAAAAGTAGGAGTTTTTTTTCAAAAATTGCGACTAAGAAAATCAACAGTGTTGTGGGTAAATAGGATTGATTTTTTTGGGTTAAAAAAAAACCCGCCGGGGCGGGTTCTCTTATTTATTTATTTGCTTCCTTTATTGGGTGCATATCTATGTATTGAATAGCTACATCTATTTTGCCAGCATCATTAAAATGATAATCATTATGAACCCAGAAATCTAACTTTTTACCGTTTTTATATTTTACATGAGCAAAAGCCCAATGCAAAACCCATTTGCCCGGTGCCTGGTAAGGAGTTTGTACATTATTTACTTTTATGGGTAACACAACATGATCAGAAAAAGAAAGTGAATCAATCAGTTTCCAGCGGCCATTATAATAATCTTTGACTGCCTGCTTGCCAACAAGGCTATCACCACCTGACCATAAATACCGGATATTATCATCATAACCGGCAGTCATACCATCAACATCTTTATTTGCAAAAGCATCCATTGCACTTTTTACCCCATCGCCTTCACTTACAGCCAGCAATTCATCGGTTGTTTTACTATCAACCGTGGCCGTTGCGGCAGCATCAGTTGTTGCAGATTTGCCTTCCGTCTTTTCATCATTGCAAGCAATCATACTTGCGGAGATAAATACTCCAAGAAGAATTTTCTTCATAATTTTTTTGTTTTAAAATGAATAAATAAAATTTTGTTCTTACAAGATACAGAGGAAATTCTTCAGGGGGAGGAATAATGATTTCTAAAGTAAAGCATTTTTAAATTCCCGGCAAAAGGAAGTTTTGCAGTATCCGGCATTATGGTTTTAATAATCAGAGTTAAAGTATCCGGCCATCATTTATTTTTTTATTTTGTTAAGGACGCAAACCAATATGCAGATAAATTAAGTTGTTTGATTGTCATTTCAATTGTTTCAAAATCAGCTTCGCCACTTTGGGATCTATTACAACCGTATCATGTTCAAAGTCTAATTTGATGCGCCATTTCTGCATAGTATTAACTCCGATTATCGCATCTTCATTGAGATCAGGCACTACCATAAATTCATCGCTTAGCCGGATATCGTTGAAGTAAAAATCGGCCCGCATTGCTTGCGAAATCTTTATATAATGCCCCTGACTGGCCGTAGCTACTTCTAATGGAGTTCTTAATTTTGCCGGGGTTTCAATTTGCACTGCCACATCATCTTTCAGGCAGGAGAAAGTGGCGCCGCTATCAAATAAAGCATACAAAATTTTTTCACCTTTTGAACCTTCAAATCTTAATGGAACTCTTATAATACCCATACATGCTTTTTGTAAAGGTATAAAAATTCTTCAGATAGGTTTCCATGTACTGAACAGGCTTTTTAAATTCAGGTAGTAAGGGCAACCCGTTTTATAAAATAAGCGTTAGGGCAAACAGGACTGATTTATTATTAAATACTAACTTCAGGTATTTCACTGTTATGAAAATTTTTCTTCTGATAACACTTGCTTCAATATTTCTTGCGGGATGCAGTGTGATGAAAAAATTAGATGACGGAATTTTTATAGAACAAAGAACGCCGTTACTGCATGAGCAACCCCGAACTGATTCCTTACTTATTATTGCCAATGGCAGCTCTGCCACGCAGCAAATTATGGAAGATATCTTTCCACTTTTTTCAGCAGCACTAAAAGAAAGAGGCGTTTCCTCTTCTTCCTTATTTATTTCTTACTCCGACAGCAAAATTGATGAAGCAGAATTTGACCAAAAAAAATATGCATACACTTTATGGATATATGAGCAGGACAGGGAATTGCAGCAATTGGAAAATGCACCATACTTAGTGCCACTTGCCATGAAGCTTACTGACAATAAAAACTCCAGCAATATCTGGATTGCAACATCTGTCTTCAATAATATTGTGAGAAAACAATTTTACAAAGAAAAATACGCCGGCACACTGATGCTGTTGTTCCGGGCAAATGGCATCATCAAATAATTTTTTCAGCTAAACTTTATTTTTTACCAGCAGGCGCAGTGCAGTAAGTGTGGTAATGGCTAAAGTTGTATAAAAGAAAATTTTGATCATTTCTATTTCACGCATATAAATCATCAGCAGGGTAGAGCAAACCATCATCAGGCCCATGATAAATACAAATGCCAGCCGGTTAATGTTCATCCGGAAAGCTTTGTTGGTAAAACTGTCTTCGCTGAAATTTATTTCATGCTTCATCACGCCACTTTTAAGTTTGGTTACCACTTCCCGTATATCTTTTGGCAGCTTGCTTACCAGGTATAAATAATCTTCTGCTGCATCCATCACCGTTTTTACAATGGAGTCCCAGCTGAATCTTTCTTTAATTTTTTCTGTGGCATAAGGCCGTATCATATTGGCAATAGAAACATTTGCTTCCAGGTGTTCTGCAAACTTCTGGATAGTGGCTAATGACTTTATCAACGTAAAAAGATTGGAGGGCACCGTTAAACCATATCGTCCTATTATTTTGAAAGCCTCCGACATGATTCCTGAAATATCCACCTGTTCATAACTCATGTAACTGTATTTTTTTATCAGCTCACTCAGGCGAAATTCAAGATCTTCCAGTTCTTTGAAATAAGTAATTTCTGATAAACTCAATAATGACTTGGCAATCTGGTGCGGATCGTTTTTAGAAAAGCCCAGCATAAAATCTATCATCGCTTGTATTTGCCGCGGTTTCAAACTTGCCGCCATGCCATGATCTAATAAAACAATTTGATTGTCGCCACGGATAAAAATATTTCCCGGATGCGGATCGGCATGAAAAAAGCCATGCGTCAAAATCATTTTTAATACAATATGCGTTCCGTTTTCTGCTATCACTTGTGTATCGAATCCGGCTGCACGCAATCCTTCAATATCATCGGGCCGGAAACCTTCTACAAATTCCATAATCAATAATCGCTGACGGCTGTATTTTGTATAAACATGAGGAATGTAACACCGCGTATCATCTTTAAACATATCTGTAAACCGCAGCATATTTGATGCCTCATTAGTGAAATCAAGTTCCTTCATCAGGTTTTCACCAAAATCTTCTACAAAACCTACAATATTAAAACTGGCAAGTCCGGGATAAGTTTTTACAACCTGGCGGGCAAGTATTTTCATCAACACAAGATCAATTTTAATTTTGTGTTTGATATTAGGCCTTTGTACTTTAATGGCGACTCTTTCTCCGGTTTTTAATGTACCTGTATAAACCTGTGCAATGGATGCGGAGGCGATGTGTTTTTTATCAAGATGAAGAAATACTTCATCAATGGGGTCGCCTAATTCTGTTTCAATAATGCTGATGGCCTCATCATCATCCATTGGCCTTGCATTAGATTGTAGTTTTTTTAACTCCTCACGTAAATGATCCGATGCCAGATCGGGCCGGTCTGCAATTATCTGCCCGAATTTTATATAGGTGGTACCCAGTTCCTCCACCGTCAAACGAATCTGTTCTGCAACGCTGGTAAGTTTTTTTCCTTTGCGGTCAAATAAGCGGCGCATCCATGTATTGTACATCCCGTTTTTTATTACATGCTTTAAAATAATAAAGACTATTGCAATAAGCCGGAACATGTTTCTGAAAAAACGGACAATCGAGAAAATCCACATGAGCAGTTGTTTTATTTTGTTTATTAAAGATAAGGGCTTATCCTTTTAACCAGCTATCAAGTATTTGTTTTTGAATGGGGGTGGGAGACAGGGCTGGTTCTATTTTAAAATCTTTTTGTAGTTTCTTACCAAAAATTAATTGCATGGGTATTACAATATTGTTACTGACAATTATTAAAATAAATTTGTCACCGGCTTTTGCACGGCTAATAGTCTCATTTAATAACTGTGTTGTTGCTTTTAGTCCATTTATCACTGTTATTACCTGTTTGATTCTTATGCCTGCGTACCAGGCCGGGCTTTGCCAATCTACGGTTGCTATCAAAAGGCTGTCATCTTTTTCCCTGGTAGTAAAACCAAGCCATGTACCTGGTAATTCGGTTGCTGCTGTATCAATTGTTAATCCTGCATTAGAAAAATAGTTTGTGTATTCAAGTTCCTTAGTAGTAGTTATGTACTCAAACTCTGCAGCCAGGGATGTTCCGGCAATGGATTCAAATGCCTGCCGCAGTTCTTGAGCTGTAAATCCTCTTTTCTTTTTTTGATAATAATCTTTATACAGCAGCCGCATCACATCATCCAGTGATTTTTTATTTTGCGTAGCTCCTCTTATTTTTAAATCAAGCAACAGTCCAACAGCAGGGCCTTTATCATAATAAGAAATTGTTTTATTCATTTCATCGCCTGTTCTGCCAAAGGGACCATCACTCCAGGTTTCGAAACTGGCCTGCTCCAGTGTTTGATAAAGCCTTCCGGGTTTTCCTTCAAAGGATTTCATATTATTGCTGAAAGCATTAAACAATTCTTCATTGGTTGAAATGCCCGCCCTTCTGACAACGAGATATTCGTAATAAACAGACAGCCCTTCAGAAAACCAAAGTGATTTTGTGCGGCTGCCATTATTATAATCAAACGGGCCAAGTTCAAAGGGTCTTATTCTTTTTACATTGTAATGATGAAAATATTCATGTGCAAGAAAATGAAGTGTGCGGATATAGCTTTCTCTTTTTGTAAAACCTGTTCCGTTAAAACTGAATGTCGTATTATTTAAATGCTCAATGCCACCGGCACCCGGGCCAATGGCAATAAAAGTATAATGCCTGTAAGGAATATGGCCGATAATATTAATGGATCCTTCAACAATTTTTTTTAAATCGGCCATGAAAAGTTTACGATCAAAATCACCAAGTTTAAAACCAATAAAGCGGTGTGTAATTCCTTTTACTTTGAATGATGGTAATTCTTCAAGGTTGCCAATCAAAAAAGGGCTGTCGTATAAAATATCAAAATCTGGCGCTGTGTATGTAAATCTTTTTCCAAAAATTGAATCAAGTCCCGTGGCCACACGATTCCATTTGGCCGGAGCCATTATTTTTACCTGCACAGGATGATTAATCATTTTATCAATATAAAAAAATAATCCTGCGGGAACAATGTATCCGCGGTTTTCATCCAGGTAGGGTGTGGCTACAAACGGGCGGGTTGTTTTTATATCATAATTAAGGTTTACTGAAGTTGCATGATTGCTGTAAACCCTGAATGTATTTTCATCAGCTTTTTTCCATTTCAATAAATTGCCGGCGGCATCAGTTGGTTTGAAACCTTCAATATTTTTTGCAAAATCAAGCCGCTGGTAATAACCGGGAGTCCACACCGGCATTTTAAAATCAATACTGTCTTTTTTTATACCGGTACAATTAAGTTCTGCATGAAAATAATGCCACTCAGGATTTTCCATGGTAACTGTGTAGGTCAACGAAGATTTTTGACCAAACAAAAAAACCGGAACCAGTTGCAGAAAAATAAAAAAGGGTAAAGCGAATTTGAATTGGCTGGACATTGATGCTATAAAATATTTTTAATTAAAATAATATCATTTAAAATTTTTTGCAAAAAAATCCAAAGTTCTTTGCCAGGCAAGTTTTGCAGCAGCTTCATTATACCTTGCCGGCGAAGTATCATTATGAAAAGCATGTTGAGCACCTTCGTACATGTACAATTCATAATTTATTTTATTTGCTTTCAGCGCTTCTTCATAAGCGGCTATGCCTGCATTTACACCTTCATCAAGACTTCCGTAATGCAATTGAACTCCCGATTTTATTTTTGCTACATCCCCTGCTGCCGGTTGACGGCCATAAAAAGCAACTGCTGCTTTTAAGTCCGGAACATTTACTGCAAGATTGTTTGCCATGGCGCCGCCCCAGCAAAAACCAACACAACCTGCATTGCCATTAAAATCTTTTCTTGTTTTTAAATAATCAAAAGCGCTGATAAAATTTTTAAGGTTGTCTTCTGCTTTCATATCTCTGAATGCAGCCCTTGATTCATCTTCATTGGCAAATGTTTTTCCAAGTGAAGCAAGTGCATTAGGTGCAATTGCAAGATAGCCTGCGTTGGCTGCTCTTCTTGCCACATCCTCTATATGTGTATTCAATCCGCGGTTTTCATGAATAACTATTACTGCGCCATATTTTTTTTCGGCAACTGGTCTTGCTATATAGGCTTTCATTTCATTTGGCACACCCGGGTAAGTAATATATTCTGTAAATAAATCATCAGATTTGGTAATGGCGGCCGTGGCATAATTGCTTTCCAGCAGAGGAAGTATTGTCATTGCGGCAACTGTGCTGCCAGTGAGCAGGGCAAGTCTTTTTAAAAACTCTTGTCTTGTAAGGGGTTTGTGTGTGTACTCATCGTACAGGTTGATGATGCGCTGATCCATAGTTTTAATTTTTAGTAGAAATTAAAGTTACGAAACTGTGAATTAATTACAGGAACAGATGTTTTAGTATTTCTTTCAATGCTACCTTTGTTCATATTAAAAAAATAAATTAATAGTTATGAAAAAGGTTTTTATTTCCATACTGGCAACATCACTTTTATTTGCCTGCAACAGTAGCAGCGATGAAAAAGCAGGTGATGGCAAAGACACGATGACACATGACATGCACGCTGCGCCAACAACTTTTGAAATGCCGCCGATGCCTGATGTACCTGCCGATGCCAGAGTATTTTTTGTAAACCTGAAAGACGGACAAACTGTAAGCTCACCTTTAAAAATAGAAATGGGAGTGGAGAGGCTAAGTGTTGATACAGCTAATGGAAAATTGAAACCGGCATCAGGCCATCATCATATTCTAATAGACATGGATTCCATTGCAAGGGAAACAGTGATTTTAAAAGACTCCGTTCATATTCATTTTGGCAATGCACAAACAACTGCTGAAATTAAACTTACACCCGGCAAACACAAACTCACTTTGCAGTTTGCTGATGCATTGCACCGTTCTTACGGCAACAGGCTTACGCATACGGTAACGGTGAATGTGAAAGAGTAAGTGATTATAATTTTTTCACTACCCCTTGTTCAGGGGCTTTTTTATTTTTTACGAGAAGTACTTCATTTATTTTTCTGTAACTTCTCATCTTGTAAATTATCATTTCTGAAATTTTAATTTTTCAATATGAAAAAGAAATTCAACCGCCGCGAATTTATCAGTACTGCTGCATCAGCTTCCGTTGCCTTTACTATTATTCCAAGGAATGTCTTAGGCGGATCCGGCTTTGTTGCCCCAAGCGATAAAATAAATATTGCCTATATCGGCTGCGGCACACAGGGATTAAGGGAAATGTGTGAGTTGATTTCTAATCCTGAAATTCAGATCACTTCAGTTTGTGATCCGAATAAATTAAGCACTAATTATCTTGACTGGTCGCCAAACGGAATAAGAGATGGTATCCGCAAAGTGCTGGAGAATCCAACCTGGGGTGCAAATTATTCCGGCATTCCCGGTGGCCGTGATATTGGTAAGGAACTGGTAGAAACTTATTATAGTAAGAAAACCGCCGGAAGTTTTAAAGGATGTAATTCTTATAATGATTTCCGTGAGTTGTTTGAAAAAGAAAAAGATTTTGATGCCGTAAAAATTATGACACCTGATCACCTGCATGGATATATTTCTGTAGCTGCCATGAAAAAAAAGAAACATGTGGTGATACATAAACCAATTGCCAATCGTATGCACGAAGCAAAATTAGTGATTGAAACTGCAAAGCAAACCGGAGTAAGCACCCACTTGCTTGCATGGAGTAAGCGAAGTGGTATGGAGTTAGTGAAAAAATGGATTGCAGAAGGAAAGATTGGTAACCTGAAAGAAATTCATAACTGGAGTAACCGTCCTGTGTGGCCGCAATGGACTGCTAATCCCAAAGACACAGCTCCGGTGCCGGATAATTTTGACTGGAATCTCTGGTTGGGTGTTGTTCCCGAAAGACCTTATCATCCTGACTATACACATAATGTTTTCCGTGGTTGGTATGATTTCGGCGGCGGTGCTATTGCCGATATGGGTCATTACAGCTTATGGCCATTGTTTTTAACGCTTGGAATAAATACGGCTCCGCTGTCAGCAGAATCTTATGGCACCACAACAAGAGTTGTAGAAAACCAGGTGTGCAGGCCTTATAATAATGATGTGGCATTTCCTGTTTCCTGTATTGTAAGATTTAAATTTCCAAAGCAAGAATCATTACCGGCTTTTGATCTTTTCTGGTATGATGGAGGAATGAAACCAATGTCACCGGATGAAATAGGCAGTGCCACACTTGATCCGGAAGGAATGATGTTTGTTGGAGATAAAGGAAAAATTATTGCCGGGTTCAGGTGTGAGAACCCGAAACTTTTGCCGGATACAATAATGAAAACCTATATGGAATGCAAAGAACCTTACAAATATCAAATTGAAAGTGGAGAGCCGCATTGGATTAATGCGTTTAAAAATAAAACAAAGTCACCCGGTAGTTTTTTATATGCCGGGCCGGTTAC
>JANOJO010000079.1:0-1586 GCA_031418795.1 Bacteroidota bacterium
GCGGTCTTTATCTAATTGTGTGCAGCGCTTACGGAACAGGGAGTGAAGCGTAGTATCTTTTTGGAAGTGTTATTGTTTGTAAATAATCTATAAGTTTTAAAGTAACAGAATTGATAGAATTATTTTTAACTAACGCCAACATTTTCAAAAGACGCTTATTTTACCCACGCCAAAAGATAATAACTAAGGTAAAAATGATTATAAAGTAAAACTCTATGTCAATAAAAAAGTATATGGATGAACACCTGCTG
Organism: Bacteroidota bacterium; assembly: GCA_031418795.1. Lineage (GTDB taxonomy): Bacteria > Bacteroidota > Bacteroidia > Chitinophagales > Chitinophagaceae > VBAS01. The sequence goes on from JANOJO010000079.1 coordinate 252, forward strand.
TTGCTTGAAGAAGCAAAAAAAAGGGATCATCGTAAGCTGGGAAAAGAATTAAGCATTTTTACAATGGATGATGATGTTGGCCCCGGCCTTCCGCTTTGGATGCCGAATGGTACAATCATTATTGAAGAATTAGAAAATCTTGCAAAGCAAACGGAACTGGCCGCAGGTTATAAAAGAGTAGTGACGCCGCATATTGCCAAAGAAAATTTATACATCACCAGTGGTCATTTACCATACTATAAGGATAGTATGTACCCACCCATGGAATTAGACGGGCAGAAATATTATTTGAAAGCAATGAACTGTCCGCATCATCATAAAATATTTGCGGCAGAACCTAAAAGTTATAAAGACATGCCATTGCGCCTGGCAGAATATGGAACCTGCTACCGATATGAACAAAGCGGCGAGTTGTTTGGATTGATGCGGGTTCGCTGCCTGCACATGAACGATGCACATATTTATTGCACCAAAGAACAATTCTACGAAGAATTCAAAGCGGTGAACGATATGTACCTGAAGTATTTTAAAATTTTTGGTATTGATAAATATGTGATGCGGCTGAGCCTGCACAACCCTGCAAAACTTGGACAGAAATATGTGAATGAACCGGCACTGTGGATAGAAACTGAGGCATTGGTGAGGGATGTTTTAATAAGAACAAATACTCCATTTGTAGAAGTGCAGGATGAGGCAGCATTTTACGGACCAAAGATTGATGTACAGATTTGGAGTACAATTGGTAAAGAATTTACACTGGCTACGAACCAGGTCGATTTTGCACAGGGCAGAAGTTTCAAGTTAGAATTTACCAACCAGGAAAATAAAGCAGAAACACCATTAATTATTCACCGGGCGCCATTAGGTACACATGAACGGTTTATTGGATTTTTGCTGGAGCATTATGCCGGCAAATTTCCGGCTTGGCTGGCGCCGGTGCAGGTAAAGCTGCTGCCCATTAGCGATAAATTTTTAGATTATGCAAAAGCAGTTTCTGATAAACTGAAAAAAGCGGATATTCGTGCTGAGGTAGATGACCGCAATGAAAAGATTGGAAAAAAAATTCGTGATACCGAACTGATGAAAGTACCTTACATGCTTGTGGTGGGAGAAAAGGAAGTGAGTGAAGGAAAAGTAGCGGTGAGAAGACAAGGAAAAGGAGATATGGGAGTAAAGCTGGTGGATGATTTTTTGAATGAACTGGTTGATGAGATTAAGGAAAGAAGAACTGAGTAATTGGTAAATGATCAATGCTCAATGTTCAACGATCAATGATCATTTGCTTAAATTCAAAAGTTGAAATTGTCAGAATGCTTGTTCTTTAAATACATTGAA
>JANOJO010000080.1:0-2011 GCA_031418795.1 Bacteroidota bacterium
GAAACATACAAACTTGGTTCTGCCACTTATCTTCAATTAAGAGAAGCACAAAAAAGTTTAGAAGATGCATATAACAGGCTGATAGCTGCCCGCTATAATACCAAACTTGCTGAGACAGAATTGATGAGATTGAAGGGTGAGTTGGTGAAGTAGTATTTCTTCAATCTATCGGAGTCCGTCAATACCTGGTTAGATTCAAAGTATTTCTTCAAACCCCGGAGTCTTGCCATACCGAAACGGTGAATATAATTCTCACCCTGCTTTAGGAAAAAGTAGTTGAAGTATCTCAAACTATAAAAACTGTATGAGATACCTCGCCTGATTTCATTAAACTATAATTAGTCTTACAGAAGTGGCTCGGTATGACAACTCTCCTATTATTTCCAATTCTTTGCTAACCCGATCTTAAAATCTTTGCGCCTTTGCAAGAAACTTTTTTTACCGTTTCTTTGCTGCATGAATCCACTCGTAGGCATCATCATGGGCAGCGACAGTGATCTACCTGTTATGCAGGCTGCGTCCGATATACTTAAACAGTTTGATATTCCTCATGAAGTAACCGTTGTATCAGCTCACCGCACACCGATGCGTATGGTGGAGTATGCACAAAAAGCAAAAGAAAGAGGATTGAAAGTAATTATTGCAGGTGCAGGTGGCGCTGCTCATTTGCCCGGTATGGTAGCATCCATTACTTCACTGCCGGTTATCGGTGTGCCAATAAAATCATCAAACAGTATTGACGGATGGGATTCAGTACTTTCTATTTTACAAATGCCGAATGGCGTACCGGTAGGCACCGTTGCACTCAACTCATCAAAAAACGCTGGTATTCTTGCTGCAGAAATATTAGGAACTTATGATGAAGCTATTTCTGTAAAAGTATCTGACTATAAAAAATCTCTCAACACAGATGTACTTGAAAAAGTAGAAAAGATGAAGAATGATGGCTGGGAGAATAAGTTTGATTGAAAAATTTATTTTCTGCTTTCCAACCTTTCAATTATAAACAGTAATTCATTTACCCAGGCCGGGCAATCGTTTTTCTTCATTGTTATTTTCCCGTTTATAATTGTAACCATTTCCACAGGTTCCTCATAAGAATTGTCAATAACATAAACCGCAGAAAATAGTTGAAGCTTTGATTTTAAATACATCAACACATTTCTATACCTGTGCTCAATAATACTCACAGGAACATCATGGCCTCCTTCTATAACTCTTTTCCGAACCCTGTCAATACAAATAGACAAGTCTTGTGTATAGAGGAAATAGAGTATTATATTGTAACCGTTCCTCATCATATTCTTAATCCAATCATAATCTGACTGACGGGCAAGGTTACTTTCAATCATAAAATCTTTTCTGTCCTTTATAAAGCTCCCGACATTGTTTCTATAAATCTCCTCCGCAAGCTGAAAATTCCTATCCGTGTAACCTCCTAATTTTTCTTTTACAATAATATCTATATTAATAAAAGGTAAATCAGCAGAAATATAATTTTGTTCAATAGCATGAAAATAAAAAGTAGTTTTACCAGCGCCATTTGGTCCGGCAAGAATAGAAAGTGAAGGCATTAGTTCTTTTTAGTAAATATTTCTTTAACTATAATTACACTTCCGTCTTTGGGATTTTCTTCAATGATTTTACCATCTTTGAGATAGGTGATGGTATTCCCATAAGCAATTGCTTTTTTACGAACATACATCCGGAAAGATTTTGCGAATGCTTCAAAATTTTTATGAATCAGAACTGATTTCATGACCCAAAATTAATATTTATAACCCGAACCCGGGTTTATTTTTCTTTCATCACTACAAACTCTGCTTCAAGATCCAACGAATGTTCAACCAGTTTTGTAATAAACTCCTTTCCCCATTTTGCATAATAATAACTGATGTTTTCATGCCGCTCCTGCAAGCCATTGCCGGGAAATAAATTATTCTTTATAGTTTGAATCTGCCGTTTCTGATCAGCAAATTTTCTTTTTTCTGCCCGCATCATTTTCTTTTCA
>JANOJO010000081.1:0-8546 GCA_031418795.1 Bacteroidota bacterium
GGAAAAGTGCAGATTATGTTAAAAAACTTCTATTGGGTTATGCATTATATGAGGAAATTAAAGAAAATGACTTTTATGGAATATCTAATTTGAATGAAGAAACTTTGGAATTCTCAATACTTACCACTGCTGTTTCCTATAAAAAAATTTCAGAGTATATAGGCTTGGACGAGGATGCTTTCAATGGTAATTTAAAGGGAATAAAAAAACAAAACTTAGAAAATTTAGTTACTTGGATTTTTAAAAAAAATGATGAAGGATTTACCAGACTTGGAGAATCCAGGAATTTAAAAATATTAAGTGCAGTGGTTGGGAGTCCAAAGGCGTTGAAGGCTTTTGTTGGTGGCAAACATCTAGATGTGGCAAGGCTCTATACTTCCGAACCAAGTGAAACTTTTAAGGAATTAGTGTCTATTTCTCTCAATAGATTAAGAGATGCTCGGGAGCTTTTATATTTAATAGAATCTCCTTCAGAAACAATTATGGAAGACCTGAAAGAAGTACAGGGGATTTCGAAAACTTGTATAAGTGACCTTCAAGCAAAGATATCTGGAGATGAGTAAAGCTAAGAAAAGACCAATCAGAAAACGTAAAAGAAAACCATTTCACGCCCCTCCTTCTTTAAAACATTCAGAACTTTTTAGATGGGCAGATTACTTTGAATTGGCTTGTCTTTACAATTCGGATAAGTCCATTTCAAAGGGAGATATTTATTGCATAATGGAGCCTTTATTAAGAGATTCCATAATTGATAAAGAAGAATTTGAATCTTCAGATGATGGTGCCGACAAGGATATTTTTCCGCCTAACGAAACAAAAAATGATCAATATAGATTCTTCTGTGATGAACTTTTTAAAATGCTTGAGTATAGAGCCTGGGTATACAAAGCCTTTTACCCATTTAAAATCAAAAAAGGGAATTTATTGGAAATAAAACCTTCTCTCCAAATAAAATGCAAGCTTTATATTTATTTGTTATCATGTTCGAATCTTTCTTACTTTAAAGACGCTCAAAGTAAATTAACTACTGAATTCGAAATCCTGTCAAAGGAATCACTTAAAAGATTTGTTTCTTCAAAAGCAGAAATTCATCATTTTGGTGCCAATGTCAGACCAAGCTCTTACACAGGGAACCTTTATTCGAAAATCGTAAAACTAGCTGAAGATTTGAATTGTGATTTGATTGCTCAAAAGGAAGATTTTTCTTCTAAAGATTCAGGTGATGGTGGACTTGATATAGTTGCATGGTATCCTTTTAAAGATTTGAAATGGAGCCGATTTATTATTTTAGCACAATGTAAATGCAGTGAGGAATGGGTTGATTTAAGATTTTCATCCAGTTTGCAGGCGTGGGATGGAAAAATAAGATTTACAAACCCTATAAATAATATGACTTTTATCCCAATGTGTTATAGAAGGCAGAATGGTGCCTGGCATACAAATCATAATGTGACTGGTACTATTCTTATTGATAGACAAAGATTGATAGATTGTCTTGGAGACAACGTTGATTTTTTTAAAAAATACAACTCTCTAAAATACGTGGATGAAATAGTTGGTTTAAATTTATAAACTGATCTTAGAAATGCAAAAAAAAATAAGAGCTGTTTCATTATTCTCCGGATGTGGCGGGTTTGATTATGGCGTAAAAAAGGCTGGCGCAGAAATTATTTGGGCTAACGATAACGATCCGCATGCTGCTTTCGCGTATCAATCAATTTTTGACGATCTCCATTTTGAACTTGGTGATATTCGAAAAATTAAATCCTTTCCTACTGCTGAAATATTAATAGGTTGCTATCCTTGCACTGGTTTTAGCGAAGCTGCCAAACGAAGATGGAAAACTTTAAATGAACGAGATATTCACAATAATGACAAGAATTTTTTATTTCAACAGTTTTTAAGGGCCTTAGGAATCGTAAAGCCCAAATTCCTTTTTGTCGAAAACGTTAGAGGGATGTTATCTGCAGGAAATGGGTGGTTCATCAATAAGCAAATTGAGTCTTTTAAAGAAAAAGGATACAATATTAAGTGTGTTCAAGTTGATGCCTCTTCATATGGTGTAGCTCAAACCAGAAAAAGAGTTTTTTTAGTGGGTGTTCATAAATCAATTCGAGATTTTGAATATTCGTTTCCAAAACCTTCGCATGGAAAGGAAAGTAATCCGATTAAGACTCTTCATGATAAAATAGCGAACATGCCTGAATGGCCAGAAGGAGAATTCTATGATGCTTCATTTCATGGTCATTATTTAACTAGAAATAGAAAAAGGTTATGGGATGAACCGAGTTTTACTATAGTTGCTAATGCGCATCACATTCCCCTTCATCCTGGAGGGGAACCCATGGTATTTGTTTCAAAGGATAAGTGGAAACTTCAAGGAGCATTTAATAGGCGACTTTCGTGGCGAGAGTGTGCAAAGATTCAGGGACTTCCCTCAACGATAAAATTAACAGGTACGCTAATGGATAAATATCGTGTTATTGGAAACTCCGTACCACCAAAACTTTCAAAAGTGATAGTTCAGCCAGTAGTGAATTATTTGAATCAATAGATTTCATTCTCTATTGACTTTGTTGATGTTTCAATAAAAACAACCTAACTATTGGGCGTTTTGCTTTATGCTTATTTTCAGTACCTGTGTGGTTGATCAAATTGATCTGCAATAAAAAACCGTCTGTGCTGAATAACCCCGAAGAAACTGAAGTGATCCTGGAAAAATACCGGGATGTAATTTCAAGGATTTATGCATGATTCACTTTGTACTGCCCCATTATTCTTTATTATATTTGCCGCCCCGCGTTCGTCACTGTCATTAGTTGATGAACGCCGGTCCCGTAGTTCAATGCCTGCCCGGATGACACCAGTCGGACGGGGATGGAATAGAGTTTCAAAAATCTTAATACTGGTTCTTTACATTATTGGTCCCGTAGTTCAATGGATAGAATAGAAGTTTCCTAAACTTTTGATACAGGTTCGATTCCTGTCGGGACTACAAATTAAAAAATAAAGTCTTGTAAACATTAAGTTTGCAAGGCTTTTTAATTTATGGTGTGGCTTTTTAGACATTTAGCAAATTTATGCTTTATCAGGAATTCATAAACCGGGATTGAACCCATTATGGAAATTTCCTGAAAACAGAGTATCTCAGTGAAATTTCAAGAAATACAAATAAGAATCCAATAATCAGGAAAGGTAAATATTGTTCTTCAACCCCTGTGATTTTGCTCGTTTGAATAGTTGATTTTTCAAGATTGTTAATATTTTCAAATGCCTCTTTAAGATCTTCACCATTACCTGCGTGACTGTATTGCCCTCCTGTTCTTTCAGCCATTCTCATTAATAATTGTTGGTTGAATTCTGGCTTTTGCTTTTCCCGGATATCTCCGGATGGGGTTTGCCGTATTTCATTAATTTTCCTGTTTGATCCTATTCCAATTGTATATATTTTTATGTTAAACACCTTTGCAATTCCAATAGCAGTTTCTGGAGAAATTGCATCAAACGAATTAACTCCATCTGACAAAAAAATAATAATTTTAGTTTTGCTCTCACTGTCTTTCAATCTGTTTACAGATGTTGCAATACCCGTTCCTATAACTGTTCCAGCTCCGGTCAAAATGCTGCTTGTAATATTATTGATTTGCTCAAGTACGGCACTGGTATCAGTAGTCAAAGGGCATAATGTAAGTCCATTGTTGCCAAAAATCACTACCCCAATTCTGTCACCAAACCTTTTATGAACAAAATGTTTTGCCACTTCTTTTGAAGCTTCAAGCCGGTTTGGCAATATGTCTGTATCATACATACTCCCGCTTACATCAAGACAAAGCATGATGTCAATTCCCTGCCCTTCGAAAAATTGATTTGAAAATTTAAGTTGAGGCCGGGCTAATGCGATTATTAAAAAAGACAGGCCGAAACAACGAAGCATAAAAGGAATATGAAAAAAACGGGATTTGATTCCTTTCGGTTTAGCAAGAAATTTAGTAGTACTAATTAGTAATGACGCCTTTTGCTTGTTGCTCTTTTTTACGTACCAAATAATAAGAAGAGGAATTACTATTAGTCCATACAGTATCCAGGGATATTCAAACTCAATATTTTTCAACCAATTTTCCAATTCAGTTTCAATTTTTATCAGGATTTTCAAGTCTTTAACCGGTGAAGCGCTTTAACAAAGTTTCTGGCAGTTGAGATTTCCTCATTGCCTTTATCACCAATATCTCTATCTGCAAACCTTACCGAATCAGCCTTTTTTACAAGTTCATAAAATGCTGCTTTATTTTTTTTATCCAATCCTACCCGATCCAGTATGCCAATCCACTCTTCTGTAGTACAGTACAATACGTTTATGTCGAATTCTATAGAAAAATACTGACGACATAACTGATATAGCTGATGATAATATTCTTTAACTGCATCTTTATCCAAAACTTGTTTCTTTTCAAGCAGAGTTAATTGCTCAAGAATCCAATCAATGGAATTCAGCATTCCCTTTTTTGCTGACGTTTTACTTTTTATTCTTCTTCTTTTTAAAACCGCCCATGATACAATTATCAGAACAATAACAGCAATTAAGCCAATTATTAAATTCGTTTGTGAATTATCAGACTCTTTAGGGGTTTGCATGATATCTTTTATATCATGGTAATTTTTAAGAAGTGAAACATCTGCCGGTAATACTTTTATTTTAATGGATGGTGTATGTAAGCTAACCGGATTACGGAGTGATTTTTTGCTGAATAACACGTTAAATGCCGGTATATCCCAGGATCCTTCGTCAAAAGAAGTCAGTATATAAATTTGCTCATAATGATTTACTCCATTTTTACTTACAGTGTCAATTTTACCTCTTTCAATCACCACAAAATGATTAAATGTATCCGGAATTTGAGGCCACTTTAAAATTTGATTTTTTTTTACATCTACATTATCTACAGTTAATAATAATTTAATCTGCTCTCCAATTAAGATGGAGTCATGGTTAACCGATGAGTAAACGCTTTGAGCCTGAAGCAAGGAAAAAAATGGTAATGTCTCAACAAGAAGAAATAATATAAAAGAATTTATTATTCTCACCTTACTTTTTGAAGGAATAGTTTCTGCAATTCTGAAATATAATCTTTTCCTGTCTCAAGCGATAATAAATCTGCACCAGCTTTCTTAAATGCCGCAGAGGCATAATCTGAAATCTTTTGGAATTGTCCTGCATATTGCCTTCGAATAGATTTATCCCTGGTATTTAGTACCATGGTTACACCCGTTTCAATATCTTTTACGTGAAGCCAACCTGCGTCAGGTAGTTCTTTATCAACTTTATCATAGACTCTAAGTCCTATTACATCATGTTTTCTCGATAGAACACATAGCGCATTTTCATACCCATCAAATGCAAAGTCACTTAGTATAAAAACAATGCTCCTATGACGGGTTATATTATTTAAAAAATCAAGCGGCTTAACTAAATCTGTTTTTAATGATGAAGAGTTTGCAGAAAATAATTCTTTAATTATATATTTCGTATGATCCGGGTTCTTCTGGGGTGGTAAATATTTATCTGTTTTGTCACTGAATAATATCAGTCCAATTCTATCATTATTGAAGATGGCTGAATAAGAAAGATCAGCACAAATCCGGGTTAACATTTCCCGTTTGCCCTGAGAGGTCCCAAAAAGAGTGCTTGGGCTTATATCAACCAGGAGATATATAGAAAGCTCTCTTTCTTCTTCAAACAATTTAGTAAAATAATGCCCCATTCGTGCTGTTACATTCCAGTCTATAAATCTCACATCATCTCCGGGTGCGTATTCTCTCACTTCTTTAAATCGTAAACCCGACCCCTTAAATGCGCTTCGATACCCCCCCGCAAATACATGGTTTGCCAACCATTTACTTTTTATTTCTATTTTTCTTACCTGCTTTAATATTTCTTCAGCTGTCATCAAGGTGTTTTGACTTTTTTTTGAAGTAACTCATCAATGATATCTTCAGTTGAAATTCTATCGGCCTGGGCTTCATAAGTTAGTCCTATGCGATGTCGTAATACATCTTTACAAATTTCTTTAATATCGTCAGGTGTAACATAGTCTCTGCCATCCATAAAAGCATTTGCTTTTGCAGCCATTGCAAGATAAATGCTTGCCCGTGGTGATGCCCCATAACTGATCATGTTCTTAAATTCCCCAAGCCCGTTTTTTTCCGGAAAACGGGTTGAAAAAACGATCCTAATGATGTATTGCTCGATTTTTTCATCGACGACTACTTGTCTCACCAATTTCCTTGCTGCCAGGATTTCTTCTCTTGTAGTTACAACCTGAACTTGTTCCAAAGGTTCCGCTTTAATCTGGTTACGGATTATCAATTGCTCCTCAACTTCGTTTGGATAATCTATTTTAATTTTTAACATGAATCTATCTAACTCAGCTTCAGGCAGCGGATAAGTACCTTCTTGTTCAATTGGGTTTTGGGTGGCCAGAACGAGAAAAGGTTCATCAAGCAAAAAAGTTTTCTCTCCAATAGTAACCTGTCTTTCCTGCATGGCTTCCAGCAATGCACTTTGAACTTTAGCGGGAGCACGGTTAATCTCATCGGCCAGAATAAAATTGGCGAAAATCGGTCCTTTGCGAACGTCGAATATGTTAAGTTCCTGGTTATAAATTTTTGTACCGGTTACATCTGCAGGCAAAAGATCAGGTGTAAACTGAATTCTGCTAAATCGAAGATCAAGACATTTTGCCAGGGTTTTAATAGATAGCGTTTTAGCAAGTCCCGGAACACCCTCCAACAGAATATGTCCATTGCTCATTAATCCAATCAACAGACGGTTTATCATGTTGTGCTGGCCAATAATCACTTTACCCAGTTCCGTTCTGATGTCTTGAATAAAATTCGGTGTTTGCATAACCAAACTTATGGATAACTTGAAACATTTATTAAAAAATTTCAGAAAATGTTTTGATAATTCTGTCCGGTTACCGGAGGATTATTAACTTCCATTACGATGTAATATTGCAATGATTCCTTAAATTTAGTTGTTTTAAAATAATTATTCATTTTAGTACAGTTATTCAAGTGGCTAAGACAAAATCTAAAAAATATTTGCTGATAAAACAGATGACTGAAATAGTTGTATAAATTTAAAATATTAACCAGGCCTGATGATGACTTTCCAGCATATTGAGTTTCTCTACTTCCTGTTTTTACTTTTGGTCCCGGCTTCATTATTATTTTATACATTTTTCTGGAGAAGAAAGATTCAAACTAAATTGGGAAACTCTTTATTGATTGCTCAGTTTATTAAATCATTTTCAACAGGATTATTTTTCATCAAACCTTTTTTAATACTAATAGCGCTGGCTCTTTTAATAATCGCTGCTGCAAATCCCCGAAAAATTATACTGACAGAAACTAAAAACACAGGTATTGATTTAATGTTTGTATTGGATGTCAGTAATAGTATGTTGAGCGCTGATATAAAACCGACAAGACTATCAGCAGCTAAACAGTTAATTAAAAATCTGACCCAAACTTTAGACGTTAACCGGATCGGTTTAATTGTTTTTGCTGAAAATGCGTTATTGCAGTTACCAATTACACATGATAAAAAAGCAGCTGAAATGTACATAAATCAGGTTGGTACCGATGCGATCCCTGAACAAGGAACATCAATAGGAAATGCTTTGGCGCTGTGTGACGAATCATTAAATCTAAATGAATTCAAATACAAGGCTGTTGTATTAATTTCTGACGGTGAAGCTCATGATAATACAGCAGTCAAAATGGCTAAACAATTACATGATCATGGAGTAGTTGTTTACTGTATAGGGGCAGGTACTTCGCAAGGCTCTGTTTTTAAAGAAGCCGGCTCTTCACAATTCATGAAAGATGAAAATGGAAAAACTGTTGTTTCCAGATTAAATGAGTCTCTTTTAAAGAATATCGCATCCATTACAGGTGGAAATTATTTTCTCCTGAATGATCAAAATGTTATTGTTCCGGCGCTTAAAAAAGAGTTTAGCAATTTTGAAAACAAAATTTCTGCATCCAGTCTGACAAAACAATACTTTTCATATTATCAGCTATTTCTTTTTGCTGCGATACTTTTCATGGTTATAGAAATATTTATTCCCGAAAAAAAATAGTGCGAAATGAAAATTCCAGTTACGATATGTCTGCTATTTTTTATTTCATCATCTTTTGCACAGAATGTAAGTAAAATTTTAAATAATGCAGACAAGCAATTCCAGAAATCTGAATACTTACATGCAAGTGAGTTATATGAAGTAGCATTAAATAAATCCCCCCGGGATTTAGCCGCTCAATACAATCTTGGTGTTGCCAGGTTCAGACTCAATGACATTGAAGGGGCGACAGAAGCATTTAAAAAAGCGCTTAGTCTTTCAAAAGATAAAACCATGTCCGCAAAAATATCTTATAATTTAGGAGTAGCTTTTCTTAAATCAGTTAATTTTCAGGAAGCAATACCCGCATTTAAAAACGCTTTGAAACTGAATGCAGAAGACAAGGATTGCAGAGAAAACCTT
>JANOJO010000082.1:0-1860 GCA_031418795.1 Bacteroidota bacterium
TCTCAGCAATGTTGATCTTGCCTACATATGTGATTGTCTGACTTTAGGCGAAAGTGTATCTTTTGAAAATGAAATTTTAAAAGATATAATTTTTGACCTAGCTGATCCTGAAATCAATGGAGGTTTTAAAAAGCCTGAAGAAATAGCAGCTCTTTTGCATACAATCAGTTAAGCTTAAATCGGCTTCGCACAACAAAAGCATTGGCAAAATGCGGGCGGACAGTCATATTTTCAGCATTATCTCTCTACCAATCTTCATCATCGGCTTGACCGTTTATTAATACGCCTGCGCATTTTGCTACGCTCCCAGGGCGCAGGCTTACTTTGGTAGTCATAAGAAAATTTCGTTCCTTTAACAAGCATCAGCGCCTGGCGGACACAGCATCAAATGCCCGCACTTCGCCAATGCTTGACGTTGTACGCAAGCTGACCACAGACAGTCGACAAATGAAAAATGAAGAAAAGTATACTATTAATAATTATTGCAACTGCAGGACTTATTTCCTGTGGACAAGGCAGTAAATCAACGCCAGATACTGTTGATATTGAAACTATAAATTCTGTAAGGAATTATGAGTATGCCGATTCTATGGGTAACCGCCTAATAATACATAACAGCGGTCCAAATAGTAAAGTAAATTACACTGACCCTAATGGTAAGAAATATAATTATGCTGTATTTTGGACTCAAATAACTAATGAGACAATTAATCCTGTTGAACTGAAAATTGATTTTCCTTCAGATTCATTTGAGTTCCCACATTCATCGGGAAACTACATGAAATTACTTATTCCTTCCGATACCATGACACCTGATAAAGCATCCCTATCTGAATATGGTCTGGGAGTAAAATCTTTTTTAGATACTGGCATCAATAAATCATATTCGTTGAAAAGAACTATTAATCCAAAAGAATCAACTGCTTTTTATGTCGTAACGTTCTCTAATAAAGGAGTAGATGGTACATTGCGATCAGGACTTAGCTTAAAAGGGCAAAATCTCTTTTATAAAATTTCTGCATACAAAAGTATCTCTGGACATCCATTAATGGACGAAAAAGAAATTCATTGTGGAAGTATTAATTTGAAAAATTTGAGGTTACAGAAATAAACAGAAAGCCAGCGTTCAACAGCAGTTTGGCAAGATGGCGAGGTCAGTACTAAATTCAACGGCAGTTCTTTGATTGAACACATGTGCAAAACTGAACATTTGTGCTTCGATTTCCGCCAATTCGCCAAGCTGCAAAACGTTGAACAAACCCTTTTGCTAAAGTCTTGTTTATTCTCGCTTTATCAATTAATAAGTCGATTTAGTTTAAAAGGGCAAAATCTTTTTTATAAAATTTCCCTATACAAAATGGCTCCTGAACTACCATTAATGGACAAGAAAGAAATTAATTGCGGAAGTATTAATTTAAAAAATCTGATATTACGGAAATAAACAGAAAGCCAGCGTACAACATGGGGTTTTGTGCAAGCAGGGCTTGACGTTCAAACTTCGGCATTTTGCATCGCTGTACTTTGGTTCGGGCGGACGGAATTTTGTTGGGCTTTAAGTTGTTATCTTGTACTTTTATTTCTTTATTGGGCTTCAGTTCCGGGCTTGACAATCAACAATGCCCTGCCTGAACAAAGCCCTATTCGTTATTTAAAGACGACATTGTAAACCAATAAACCAGACATCAATATGAAAAAAATTACTACAATTGTTTTTGTATTCGGCATTTTAAGCTGCAACCAGCAAAAAGTTGACACAAAAGCGGAAGGAGAAAAGATTATGCAAATGAGCAAAGAATGGTCTCAAGTAGCTTCGACAGGAGACGTTGAAAAAACACTAAGCTATTGGGCTGACGATGCTAT
>JANOJO010000083.1:0-1738 GCA_031418795.1 Bacteroidota bacterium
ATTGAGTAAAAGTATGGAGACATTGGATGTAAGAATGGAAAGACATGCAGCAAATGCATTATGGATTGCAGAACAATTATCTGCACATAAAAAAATAACTGGGCTGAAATATCCATTCCTGCCTTCACATCCGCAATATGATATTGCAAAAAAACAAATGCAAACCGGCGGAGGCATTTTTTGTTTTGATTTAAAAGGAGGATTAGCTGCCGGTAAAATTTTTCTTGATAAACTAAAAATGCTTTCCATGACGGCTAATCTGGGAGATACAAGAAGCATTGCATCGCATCCGGCAAGTACTACACATGCAAAACTTACTGAAGAAGAAAGACAGGCTGTTGGAATTACTCCCGGATTGATAAGAATTTCAGTTGGACTGGAACACCGTGAAGATATTTTGAATGATATTTTGCAAGCTTTAGAAGTCGTTTGAGTTACTTGTTAAATTGTTTAATTGATAAATTGCTATAATGACACATAACAATTTAACCATTTAACAATTTTTCTATATCCCATGTTTTTCCTTCCATTCAAACAAATGTCTTGAAATAGTATCTGCCTCTACTAAAAATCCATCATGCCCGTATTCAGAAGAAATAATATGCAGGCTGGAATTGGGAATATGTTTGGCAAGAAATTTTTGTTCTGTCAGCGGACACAGGATATCACTATCAATTCCAAGAATCAACATCGGTTGTTTTATATTACTCAATGCTTCTTCCAGAGTTGAAAATCTGCCACGGGCAATATTATGACTGTCCATTGATTTGGAAAGCAGCCAGTATGTTTGTGCATTAAATCTTTCTGCCAGTTTATTTCCCTGGTGCAGAATGTAGGATGATGCTTTGAAATTATCTGTCTTTGAAAAATCAGGGTCTGCTTGTTTATTAGAAAAAATTTTATAGTTACGATAAGTTAACATGCCAATAGCTCTTGCCGCTTTTAATCCATTGGAGCCGGCATCGGCTGTATTATTTTTCCAGGTGGCATCTGCTTCTATTGCCAACCGCTGTGCAGTATGAATGGCAATACCCCAGGCACTTTCCGCTGCAGAGGTTGTAATGACAAAACTGTTTTGAATAACTGTGGGTTCCATTAAGCACCATTCCAATACCTGGTAACCGCCCATACTGCCACCCATCAGCAGTTTTATTTTTTCAATACCTAAATTTTTGCGCAGCAAAATATTTGCCTGCACCATATCCCGGATAGAAACAACGGGGAACTTGCTGTAAAAAGGTTCTTTTGCAGAAGCATCCATTGTCAAAGGGCCACTGCTGCCATAGCAACTGCCCGGTAGATTTGCACAAACAATAAAGTGTTCATCAGGATTGATTACACAGTTTTCTCCAACAACACCCGGCCACCAACTGAATACATCACTGTTTGCAGTAAGAGCATGACAAACCCAAACAACATTGTCCTTTGCTTGATTGAGCTTGCCATAAGTATGAAAGGCAATAGTAAGATCCGGTAAATGCTTACCATTTTCCAACTCAAACTTTTCTGAAATGTGTAAAGTATTCATGTTTGATTGCCTGAAGCAAAATTCATTGCATCTGTTTACTTTTCAAAATAAACTGTTTGCTAAATAAGGAATGAAAAGTTATAAATGAGAAGGAAGAAATAACAGTTGTTTGAATAGACATGAATACCTGGGAAAACTTTTTATAAATAACAAAAGCTCTGAGTATTTCAGAGCTTAAATGTCGGGATGACTGGATTCGAACCAGCGACC
>JANOJO010000084.1:0-9738 GCA_031418795.1 Bacteroidota bacterium
CTATATTTATGCAGAAGATAACTGGACAGATGATATGGAACTGGCTGCTGCATCTATTCATACAATGGTTATAAACAATCCCGGCAGCGGAGATCACGGGTATTATTCTTCCATGGCTTATGATTTTGCACAAAAAGAAAAAATCACTCCCTGGCTCGGTGCAGATACTGCTAAACATTATCAGTGGTATCCATTTATTAACGTTGGGCATTATGAATTAGCAAAACAACTGACTAATTATAAATATAAACCCAAAGAAAGACGGGATACAATTATAAATTTTTACAAAAAGGGAATTCAACTCGTTTGGAACAAAGCAAAACAAAATGCTTTCTACCGCGGCATCCCTTTTATCTGGTGCAGTAATAATCTTACTACATCTTTTGCTATTCAATGTTATTGGTACAAACAACTCACCGGTGATAAGACTTTTGATGAACTGGAGCAGGCAAATTTTGACTGGCTCTTTGGTTGCAATCCCTGGGGCACAAGTATGGTGTATGGCTTGCCATCATGGGGCGATACACCGGTTGATCCACATTCTGCATTTACACATTTAAAAAATTACCCAATAGATGGCGGTCTTGTAGATGGCCCGGTGTACGGGAGCATTTATAAAAATCTTATTGGCATTAAACTTTATCAGCCCGATGAATATGAAGAATTTCAAAGTAATCTTGCCGTGTATCATGATGACTATGGTGATTACAGTACAAACGAACCAACCATGGATGGAACGGCTTCATTGATTTATTTGCTTGCAGCTAAAGAAGCAGCCTCCCCAAACCCCTCCAAAGGAGGGGCTTTAGAGTCTTCAAAGAATAATTTTTCATATAGGTACGGAGGTCTGATTCTGGGCGACTCAACAAAGAAAAATATAGCACTTGTTTTTACCGGTCATGAATTTGCCGAAGGCGGTGAATTCATTGCACAAACATTGCTGCAGGAAAAAATAAAAGCCTCTTTCTTTTTCACCGGAAATTTTTACAGAAACACTCAACATTGGTCAATTATTAAACAATTAAAAGAAAATAAAAATTATCTCGGTGCACACAGCGATGATCATTTATTGTATTGCGATTGGAATAACAGAAAAAAACTGCTTGTAACAAAAGATCAGTTCATGATTGATCTGCTGAATAATTATGAACAGATGGTTATGTTTAAAGTTGAAAAAGAAAATGCAAAATATTTTCTTCCCCCTTATGAATGGTATAACGATTCTATTTCTACCTGGGCAAAAGAAATGGGTCTTCAACTTATTAACTACACACCCGGCACACTCAGCCACGCTGACTATACAACAACAAAAGATAAAAACTACCGTAACAGTGAAACCATTTACAACTCCATTATTGATTATGAAAAATCAAAACCTGCCGGGCTGAATGGATTTATTTTACTCATGCACATCGGCGCCGGGCCCGGCAGAACAGATAAATTTCATACCCGTTTACCCGGATTAATAAAATATTTAAAACAAAAAGGCTATCAGTTTCAGACAGTTGACACCTTGTTAGCTATTGACTAAAATCATATTTTAAAATTTCAAATTTTCCCTGATTCCACTCACTACTCACACCTCACCTTCCCTATCTTTGCGCCATGCAATTCGAAAAAATTCATAACAAAGGTCAGGCGCAGTTATTTACAAATCCCTGGCTTGAAATGCTAACGAAAACACATCCGTTAGTGATTTGGGGCATATACACCCCGGTAATAATTTATATGCTGTATTTCAGCGGCAACAGTCTTGGTTTTAACACAACAAGAATCATTCTTACGTTCATCGGCGGCATTTTTTTCTGGAGTTTTTTTGAATACATAGCTCATCGTTTTCTTTTTCACATGATAGCGAACAGTGGCCGGGCTAAAAGATTTGTTTATACTTTGCACGGCAATCATCATCATTACCCAAGAGACAGGCAGCGGTTGTTTATGCCGCCCATCCCAAGCATCATACTTGCATCTGCCATATTCGGATTAACATATTTAGCACTCAGGCAGATTACATTTATGTTCTTTCCGGGTTTCATATTTGGTTATTTAATGTACGGTACCATGCACTATGCAATTCATGCCTGGAACCCGCCATTTAAATGGATGAAAGGACTTTGGCGCAATCATCATCTTCATCATTATAAAAACGAACACAATGGTTATGGTGTAAGTTCCACCATCTGGGATCATGTGTTTGGCACCATGTTCGATTTAAAAAATGAAAAAGAGGATAAAGAGAAAGTGAAGGAGCTGATGTTTGAAAAAAAAAGTTAAACCCCAAACCCCTAAAGGGGCTTGTGAAGACTCTGCGTAAATCGGATTTACCAACTTTCAACATCATCAATGTTTTTATCCCGCTTACTAAAATGTTGGCGGGATTTTATTTTTTGTAACTGCCTTTCAATTATCAGGTCAGCAATTATTTTGCCTGCAACTTCACCACTATTCTCCAGCAGCATATTTTTAAGTTTAGATTCATTGACATCAATCCGGTATAAAATCGAAACCAATTTTTCAAAATCATGTTGAATAAGCTGGTTGATATGTTGGCTGAGTTTTTCTTTTAATAATTCAAAAGAAATATTTTCAGGCAAATCAATTTGCAATGAATGATTTAAAGAAGAAATTAAATTAGTGTCCATTCGTGTTAATTTGTGGCAGCCCCCTAAATCCCCCGAAGGGAGACTTTCAAACCCTGATTATTTAAAATATTTCTATTTTGCTTAGTTTATCACTGATTAATAATTCTCAACTACTCCTAAGTTAAACAAAGCAAAATCATATTTTACCGGATCATTCTTATCCATTTTACGCAAAGCATCTGTAAGCTCAGCGGCAGCCTGCCAGTCATTTTGTTTTCTGTTTAATAATCCAATCTTTCTTGCCACCCTTGCTACATGCACATCCAATGGGCAAATAAGTTGTGATGCTGAAATATTTTCCCAAATACCAAAGTCAACACCTTTGCCATCATTACGAACCATCCATCGCAGGTACATATTTAATCTTTTGCAGGCAGATTTTTTTGCGGGAGTGGCAATATGTTTTTTTGTTCTGTCTTCAAATTCTTCAGTGTATCCAAAAACATAATTATGAAATGCAGTTAATGAATTTTCAATTGTTACATTATCCCGGGGCAACAAATAAGCGTTTTTATCTTTATAAAAAAAGTCACAGGTAAAAGCTGTTTCAAGAGATTCTTCACCCATAAACCAATAATGAAAGCGGAGAAAATCTAAAAAATGAAATAAATCTGATGCGTTAAAAGTGCGGTGTGCAAACTTCATGAATGGAATAAAGTTGTCAGGATTATCATAAGCCCTGTTCATAATAAACATGTAAGGTTTATTCTTCATCAGCATCAGTAAAAATCTACAGGATTTAATAATTGATTTCCTTTTACCCCATCCTAATATTGCAGCAAAGAAACCTGCAATTTCTATATCCTGATTTATTGTAAAGCGGTGTGGAATTGAAATGGGATCGTCTTTAATGAATGAAGGTTGATTATATTCATCAACCTTCTTATCCAAAAATAGTTTCAGATTTTTTATTTCTGTCATCCAATAGCTTTCTTTAAATCTTCAATCAAATCATCCGCATCTTCAATACCCACACTCAGGCGGATTAATGAATCACTCAATCCGTTTTTAATTCTTTCTTCTTTTGGAATTGATGCATGTGTCATTGAAGCAGGATGATTAATCAGTGATTCCACACCACCCAGGCTTTCTGCGAGTGAAAATAAATGTGTGGAGGATAAAACTCTTCTGGCTTCTTCCACACTGTCATTCTTCAATTCAAAAGAAATCATACCACCAAAATCTTTCATTTGTTTTTTAGCAACCACATAGCCAGGATGATCAGTAAAGCCCGGCCAGTAAACCTTGCCAACTTTCGGATGTGCTTTTAACCAGTGTGCAATCTTAGCGCCGTTCTCGCAATGTGCTTTCATTCTTAAGCCCAGTGTTTTAATACCACGCAAAACCAAAAAACAATCCATCGGCCCCGGCACGGCGCCGCAACTTTTTTGTATAAAATATAATTTATCACGCAGATCTTTATCATTCATCATCAAGGCACCCTGTATCACATCACTATGGCCACTTAAATATTTTGTAGCGCTGTGCATTATTATATCTGCGCCCATATCAAGCGGATTTTGCAATGCAGGTGATGCAAACGTATTATCAACTGCCAGTAAAATTTTCGTTGGTTTTGAAATAGCAGCAACAGCTTCGATGTCCGTTATATTCATCAGCGGATTGGTGGGAGTTTCAATCCAGATAAGTTTTGTATTTGCTGTTACTGCATTTTTTATACTTTCTGTATTTGCAGTATCCACATAAATAAATTTGATTCCAAATTTTTCAAACACTTTGGTGAATAAACGATAAGTGCCCCCGTACATATCATTACCACAAATCACTTCATCACCAGGAGTTAAAAGTTTTATTACAGCATCCGTTGCCGCCACGCCACTGCTGAAAGCAAGCGCATAGTTTCCGTTTTCAATAATTGCGTAGGCATCTTCCAAAGCTTTGCGTGTAGGATTCTGGCTTCTGGCATATTCATACCCTTTATTTATTCCCGGCGCTTCCTGTACATAGGTGCTTGTTTGATAAATGGGCGGGATGATTGCGCCGGTGGAGGGGTCGGGAGTCATGCCGGCATGAATGTATTTTGTTGCTGGTTTCATACCTCTAACCCCTAAAGGGGTATTTTGATTTTCTGAACTCATATAAATATTTCAATTATTAATAATTATTGCAAAGTAAAGTGATTATTCCTACACCCCTTTAGGAGATGGGGGCAAATAGCATAGAAGCTGACAGATAACGCCAGTCATAATTATCTGCATCATGTGCTGCTTTGGCATTAATGTTTTTATTCAGCACATCTGGCTTCAATATTTTTTCATTTACTAATTTCGTTTTTGCATCCCTGATCATTTGTTGCACGGTATTATTCTGCATCCATATTTTTTGTGGTGGCTCAAAACCAATCTTTTCTTTTCTCCATACAATTTCATCCGGCAATTTTTCTTTCATGCTTTGCCGCAGCAACCATTTTGTCCAGCCATTTCTTATTTTAAATTTTGATGGAAGTGTAAATAAAAATTCAACCAGCTCATGACTTAAAAAAGGTAAACGAACTTCTCTTCCATTTGCCATTGAATTTCGATCGGCATACCGCAGCAGTTCTTCAAGGCCATGCTGCATGGTGTTGAAATATAAAACTCCATTCAGATTATAATGCGGCGGAGTGGTATAATAAGCCTCTTTACTTTGTTTATTTATAAATTCTGCAGTAAGATCCTGCTGCTTCAGTGCATGAAGCAAATAATGTTTTTCTAAAAACACATTTGCAAAATCAGGGAATAAAGCAGCAATAATATTTTTGTATCCAAATGGTTCCTGTATTCCAATTTTCCGGGCAGCTTTTATTTCGCCACTGCGCAGTAATTGACGGTTGGCAAATAATTCCTGCCAGTACCATTTATAATATTGATGATAGCCGGCTATTGTTTCATCGGCGCCCTGCCCATCTAATAATACTTTCACGCCATTTTTTTTTGCCAGCTCATACACTTTGTATTGTGCCAGCACACTTGCACTTGTTACCGGTTCTTCCTGGTGAAATGAAAGTTTTTCAAAATCATTTATTAAATCGTTAGCGTTAACAGGAATTGTAAAATGCTGAAGGTTGAATTTTTCTGATACTTGTTGTGCAAATACTGATTCATCTTTTTCAAAGCCTGGAAAAATAGCGGTAAAGGAGGTGAGTGGTGTCCCGATAGTTATCGGGAGGTGTGCAGTGAATGAACAAGCTGTTGCAATTACACCTGAACTGTCTAATCCGCCACTAAGACTTGTTCCTATTGCCACATCACTTCTTAATCTTATTTTTACCGATGTTTGAAAAAGAGAATTAAATTTCTGAATTGCTTCTTCATCTGAAATATTTTTATTTACAGTATTGAGTTCAATGTCCCAGTAAGTTTCAATATCCAGCACATGAGTGGCGGCATCAAAAGTAAAAGAAGTAGCCGGGGGTAGTTTGTAAATATTTTCAAAAAAAGTTTCTTCAGGTTTCAGTGGATTGTCAGTATAACCAATGGTGATATAATTGAAAAGCATTTTCAAATTGGGTTTCCGATCAATGCCGGCAGCCCACAAAGCTTTCATTTCACTGGCGAATACAAATTGATTATTGTCGAAATAATAGTAAAATGGTTTTTCGCCAAAACGATCTCTTGCACCAAAAACAGTTTTTGTTTCTTCATCCCATATTGCAAAAGCAAACATGCCATCAAAATGATCCACACATGCTGACTGCCAGCAATGATAAGCGGCTGCTATCACTTCCGTATCTGTTTTTGTAAAAAAATTGTATCCTTGTTTTTTCAGTTCTTCTTTTAGTTCAGGATAATTATAAATTTCACCATTGTGAATGATGGCATAACGGTTAAGAAAATGCATGGGTTGTGCCCCTGCATCACTCAAATCAATAATAGATAACCGGCGATGCCCTAATGCAATATTCCCGGAAGAATTTATCCAGTGCCCTTCACCATCGGGTCCGCGATGGGCAAGAGCATTCGTCATTTTTTTAAGACGCTCAGTATTTACCAATGAAGGGCTGGAAGATAGTATGCCTGCAATTCCGCACATAGTTGTAAAGTAATGAAATAAATTGTTGAATAGCGAACAGGTTCTTCTTGTTCAGCAGGCATTGATAAATTGGCTGGCGATTGATTAAATAAAACTGCAGTTAGAATTTTATCGTCAGCTTTGTTTTAATATTATCCCATAATATCAGCAGGGTGGCGTTTTTGCCATTGCCTTCAAATGCCATCGTAAAATATTCAATTGTTGTGTTGTTTTTTTCCACTGGAATTTCAAATTGCATTAAATCTTTTTGTTTATCCTGTTTCAAACCCCAGCTGTAAAGGTTTGAATTTAATACAATCGTCCATTTGGTTTCCTGCGGGATGCAGTATAAAATATAGCGACCAGGTTTGATAATTTTATTCTGAATAGTTGCTGCAGAAAAAAATTCTATTTCGGTAGATTCGTTTGCGCCGAGCCGCCAGGGTTCATTATACTTTACCAGATCACCAAAAATTTTTCTTCTTTGCGTTTGCGGACGGCTGTAAATAATTCTGGCAAGTGGTGGGGTTGTTATTGAACCCGACATTTTCTTTAAAGGATAGTCTGCGGGAAAGTAAATCATATCCAGCGGAGACTGATCGGGAATAGTGTAATTAGATGTCGCTGGGGAAGCAGCAGGTGAAACAGCCTCTTTTTTTTCAGGAATCTCAGTTAACACAGGTTTTTTTTCATGCTGGTTACAACAGGTAAAAAAAATTGGAAACCCGGCGAACAAAATAATTTTTTTCATACAGTTTTATTTACAAGCTGATGGGTAAAGAAACCTTTACCTGTTCCCATGCCATTACTAAGATTACACCAGTTGTTGATTTTTCAAATACCATCGCCATTGCTTCAATAGATTCATTCATTTTTTCTACCGGCAAATCCATGCGTATAACATCTTTTTTTACATCGTATTTAAATGCACCCCACACATCGGTATCTTTATTTAAAATCAATGTCCATGTAGTTTCATTTACAATTGCAAAAAGTGTATAACGGCCTTTTAAAATTTTTTTACCGTTTATTTTTACGTCTTTATAAAATTCTATTTCGGTGGCTTCATTGGCGCCAAGCCTCCACAGTTTTCCATATTCCACCAGCTCACCAAAAATTTTTCTGCCTTGTTTCAATGGCCGGCTGTAAATAACCCGCATGGCAAGTGGTTCTGTTAGTTTGTTCTGAATTTTTAATATGGGATAATTATTCGGATAATAGCTGATGTCCATTGTGGATTTATCCACTTCAGGCAGCTTGCTGTTTGATTGTGAAAATGAAATGAAACTACAAGCCAGCAGGCAAATAGTGATAAGGTGTTTATTCATTTAAAAAGAATTTTGGTAAACAAAAATAACGGTTTCAGTCCCGCAGATGAATTAATTGGGTTAAAAGTTTGATGGCTGGTTATTTTTTAAAAAATTTAAAGCAAGTTTTTTTACATCCGGAAAAAAATTACGGTAACAATCCGAAAGTTCCACATAGTTTTCATTGAACAAACGGAAAGCCGTTTCGCTTTGTTCCATGTATTTTGACCGGCGCACCAAACCACCAAGGCTTTTTTCAATTCCCCACTTGTGCCGGTAATTATACAGCCAGTTCTGCATTTTCATATACGGAAACAGGGTGTTGAATTTTTCAGGAAAATGATCTTTATATAGGTTCAGGCTTTCATAAGTTTCATTTGTGAATATTTCAAGCTCATTTTCTGAAAATTCATTTTCATCAGTTGCCAGAAAATGATCAAGTATTACATCTGCAATTGCAGCACAATAAAGTCTGTAGGCCGGCCTGAAAATTTCTTTTGCATTTTTTAAGGCCGGATGCTCATCAGTAAACCGGTCAATTTCCCGGTGCAGGGTGATGCCTTGTTGAATACCAGGAGGGAAATCATATCTTTTTTTTCCTTTTACAAAATCACTTATCATATTGCCAGCTAATATTTCAGGATGTTTGAAAGAAAGATATGCATGGGCCAGGTAATTCATTGCTTAAAGGTAACGGTTACGAATTTTAATTTAGTTGCAAACAACCCGGGCTTTTTATCATTCAAAATTTGTTATAAAAATTTTCACATTTCAGTTTTGAAAACTCCGTTTGGATGAATGGGAAAATAAAATTGCCGTCGGCAATTAAAAAGGATTCATGCACACACAAATTTATTTTCATTCACCTGCATTAACATTCGTGTCCGCCAATCATTATTCACTTGCTGACGGCTGTAACAAAATATAGTTTTGAAGCGTCAAACAAATGAAACAAAATTTTAATCAATAAACCATTAACCAAGAAAATTTATTTTATGAAAAAGATAATTTTAGCGCTGAGCCTGATATTTATAATAACAGCCGGCAGCGCATTTGCAAATGAAGTGAAAGTGCCAACCCGTGCATTGGAATCTTTTACTAAAGAGTTTTCAACTGCACAGGATATAAACTGGACTTCAGGCAACAATTACTACATGGCAACATTTGTATTAAACGGCCAAAATGTATTTGCTTATTATACACCCGATGGGGAATTTATAAGCACCGCCCGGTACTTAAGTACATTGCAATTACCCTTCAACCTGCTCACAAATCTTAAGAATGAATACAGCCGGTACTGGGTAAGCGATCTTTTTGAAGTAAGTAATCATGAAGGCACTGCTTATTATGTAACGCTGGAAAATGCAGAAACAAAATTGATGCTTAAATCAAAAAACAGCAATTACTGGGATTCGTATAGCAAAAAACAAAAAGTATAAATACAAAAATGGTTTTGGTGTGTGGTAAATATAAGAGCCCCGATCGTAGCATCGGGGTTTCTTTTTTATTCAGCCAGTTTTTGAAATGACAGGAAAGCTTATGAATGGCTCATAGCGTTAAACTTCTTAACAAGCATCTCCGTAAATCTCCGAAGGAGTCCTTTGGACATAATTCACTTGACTTAAGAAATACTGAATTATATATTTGATAAGAATAAAATCAGTATCTGTTTATTCAGAAATTTAAAACCTTAACCTTTAAACCTTAGATTATGAAAAAATTATTTTTTGCCTTGTCCATTTTTTTGACAATTGGTTTGGCTGCCAGGCCAGTCAGTG
>JANOJO010000085.1:0-10016 GCA_031418795.1 Bacteroidota bacterium
CTTCTTATAGCGGAGGGTTCGTCATTGCGAGGCGGTAAAAATAAACAGGTAACATTTTAAGCAAGTAAGCCGAAGCAATCTCATAGAGTTTAATTGTATTGAACACTCAGAATAAAGGAATTTGATATGACTATGATGAAATAGAATTGTTACTGCTTATAGTTTGTCGATGATAGGATAAACACTTACCTAAGACTCACAGCAACGATGGCGTGCTGCTTTTGGTGAACTACCAACAAGGGCAAAAAAATAAAATACTTGCATAGTTCTTGTTATTTAACCAGGAAACTCACAGTTAGTAGTATAAAACAACCAAAATACTATACCTTAAAAATGCTGATAGCCAGGCACTGTAGTCACCCCCGCACAGAAGGCTTTCTTTTTATTGTCCGCAGGACTCCTTTGGAGAAGATTATTTTGAGGAAATAGATGTAATGGGAAATGGATCGTAGATATACAACCCTTTTTTAATCTCATCAATAATTTTATTCAGCATGTAATCTCTTTTTTTTATTTCATTGCTTTAATGGAAATACCCAGGTGAATAGCATCCCTGATAAGATCATCTGGTTTGCCGGGATAAACGATGTTCCATTCTTTACGATCTATGTTAAATTTAGCTACTGCTTCAGCAGTATTGCCAGAAACAGTAATGCGTGCAGGGAACTCTATATTTTTTGTCACCCCTTTCAATGTAAGATTGCCGCTGACCATATGAGTAGGATCGGTCACCTTATATTTACCAATCTCTTCCTGCCTGGGGTCTGTTGTATCCTTTATAGCAATACCTTTATAAGGGCGCACATCAGTAAGCTCAAAAGATCCTTCAGGACTTTTTTCCACATCAAAAAAATCGGCTGACTTTAAATGCCCCAGCAACTTATTATTGCTGCCAGTGTCTGAGCCTTTCGGACCGGTAACTTTTATATTTGAAAGATCCATTATAAAACGACCACCTGTTACCTCACCCTTATTCACATAAATTTCTCCGCTTTTCAACGGCACATTGCCGGTATGATAACCGGTAACCTTGGTGGCTACCCATTCAATCTTGCTTTCTGAAACATTCAGCTTCCAGGTTTCGGCGGTTTTATCGCCACTCACTTCTTTTGCTTCGGAGGTTGTGGCCTCATCACTTTTTGGGGCATTGGTGCAGGAAATGCAGGCAAATAAAACAGCAAGCAGTGCAGCGGGTAATAATCTTGTTTTCATTTTAGTTTTTTATTATTAAGCAAACTTTATACCGTTATGAAAGGAGGGATTCTTTTCAATGTTGATAGATTGAAGGTACTAATTGTAGTGGACGGGCAAAAAAGAAATTTATTTTGAGGACATTGCTGGAACAGAAACAACTTTCTTTTTATTGAGAATTATTTTAAAAACTATGATGAAACGAAAATTGTTGCTGCTTATAGTTTGTCGTTGGTGGGCTAAGTACTTGCCCATGCCTTACACCAACGATGGCGTGCTACTTTCAGTGAAATTCCAACAAGGGTAAAAACACTGCTAATAACCGGGACTTTTTTATAATCAGTTTGCTTCGGCCTGCACCGAACACTCAGTATTTTTTATCAGCTAAATGTGCAGGCCTCGCAATGACGGAGACTCCGGCAAGGAATGAAATCCTCAAAGTACCGGCAGTGGTTAAAACTTTGCATCATTAGGAAAATAAGCCGAAGCAATCTGGATAAAGTTTGTGTTTTCTTCTTGCATGCTTTACACAAAGCCCGGCTACATATCACAGTGGTGTAAAAAATATCTACTGCTTTTTGTGGATAACAAATCAGGACAAAACATTATTTCAATAAAATAATTAAGAAGCCTGTGTCGTTAATAAAAACTCTCTCTCTTTAAAAACCCGCTTTATTATGAGAAAATTATTTTTTTTAATCGCAGCTATTTTTGCTACTATTCAATTGCCAGCACAAAAAACTTTTAAAAGAAATACACTTTATTGCGAAACTTTAGGCAATGGACTTGTTTTGTCTGTTAATTATGAAAGACAAATGAAAAGTGAACCAGGCCTGGGCTTACATATAGGTGTTGGTTTGGGTGGTAATAGGCCTGCATTTCCGCTTGGAGTTAAATATTTGATTCTTCTGGATAAAGAAAAATCTTTTTTTGAAATGGGAGCCGGCATTACTCTTGCCGAACGGGATTTATGGAGCGAAACAAATAGTAGCCAGTTTAAAAGTGATACATATAGCGCCGGGTTCATACCATCAATTGGATACAGACATCATACAAGCAAAGGTTTAATGTGGAGAATAAATTATACACCTGTCTTTAACAAATATAGAAACGAACTTGTCTTTTTTGGTTTTTCAATTGGATGGCGAATATAATTCTGTCAGTACAAGATTGCCCTTCGCTTTGCTCTGGGTAAACTGCAACCCAAGCCCAATAGCAGTACAAAAGCCGACTACATAATCCCTTCTCTCTCGCCGCTTTTCGTTACCTTCGCCACCTCGAAAAATGAACTAAAACAATACATGAAGAACATCCGTAATTTTTGCATTATCGCACATATTGACCATGGCAAATCTACCCTCGCTGACCGCCTGCTGCAAAGCACCGGTACCATCAGCGATCGGGATATGATGGACCAGGTGCTGGATGATATGGACCTGGAAAGAGAAAAGGGCATTACGATCAAGAGCCATGCAATCCAGATTAATTATAAGCACACAGACAAGCAGGAGTATATCCTGAACCTGATTGATACTCCCGGTCATGTGGATTTTAGTTATGAAGTGAGCCGTGCACTGGCTGCATGTGAGGGATGCTTATTATTGGTTGATGCCACACAGGGCATCCAGGCGCAGACCATCAGCAACTTATACCTTGCCATTGAAAATGATCTTGAGATTATTCCCATCATCAATAAAATTGATATGGATGGAGCGATGATTGAGGAAGTGAGGGATCAGATTGTTGAACTTGTTGGTTGCAAGCCGGAAAATATTCTGCTGGCCAGTGCGAAGACAGGATTAGGCGTGCCAGAAATACTTGAAGCAATCGTACAAAGGATTCCTTCGCCAAAAGGAAATCCAGATGCGCCGCTTCAGGCATTGATTTTTGACAGTGTGTTCAATAGTTTTCGCGGTATTCTTGTTTATTACCGCATACTGAATGGAAAATTAAAGAAAGGCGATAAAGTAAAATTTGTTTCTACTGACCAGGAATATGATGCGCAGGAAGTGGGCATCCTTAAATTAAAGATGTCGGAAAGAGAAGAAGTAGGTTGCGGTGACGTTGGCTATATCATTACAGGCATTAAGAATGCAAAGGAAGTAAGGGTGGGAGATACGCTTACACTTGCAAACAATCCTCACCCGGAAATGATCCAGGGTTTTGTGGAAGTAAAACCCATGGTTTTTGCCGGCATCTTCCCGGTGGATACGGATGATTTTGCAGAATTACGTGAATGTATGGACAAACTGCAACTGAATGATGCATCACTTACATACGAATTAGAAACATCGCAGGCACTTGGTTTTGGTTTTCGTTGCGGGTTCTTAGGCCTGCTGCATATGGAGATTATCCAGGAGCGTTTGGAAAGAGAATTTAACCAGATAGTAATTACCACTGTTCCCAACGTAAGTTTTATTGCATACACAACCAAAGGGGAAAGAGTTATAGTTAATAATCCTACCGAATTTCCTGATCCTGTAAAGACAGAAAGAATAGAAGAACCATTTATCAAAGCACAGGTGATAAGCAAACCGGAATATATTGGCAATATCATGACGCTATGTTTAGGTAAAAGAGGAATTCTTATCAACCAGCATTACCTCACACAGACAAGAGTGGAGTTATTGTTTGAAATGCCGTTGACAGAAATCGTTTTTGATTTCTATGATAAATTAAAATCACAAACAAGAGGATACGCATCATTTGATTATCATCCTATGGGCTACCGCGATAGTGATATTATTAAAATGGATATTCTTTTGAATGGTGAAAAGGTGGATGCATTGAGTGCATTGATTCACCGCGGCAGGGCGCAGGAGTTTGGAAGAAAGCTTTGTGAGAAACTAAAAGAGCTGGTACCCCGGCAGCAATTTCAAATAACCATACAAGCAGCAATAGGTGCTAAAATTATTGCACGGGAAAATATTTCTGCAATGAGAAAAGATGTTACTGCTAAATGTTATGGCGGTGATATAAGCCGTAAGCGTAAACTTTTGGAAAAGCAAAAAGAAGGAAAGAAGCGTATGCGCCAGATAGGAACGGTAGAAGTACCGCAAGAAGCATTTTTGGCTGTGCTGAAGCTGGATGAATAGAAAAAATATGTTACTCTTCCTGTAGGGGGAAGATAATTACTTGTTTAACTTTTCCAATTTCACATTTCTGATTTGGACATTTAATAATACATTTAAATCTGCTTGAAACGATTTGCTTTGCGATTCTCAAAGCTTCTTCATCACAACCGTATCCTAATCCTTTAATCACTTTAGGATTTGCCAGAGCACAATTCTCATATCTATCATATTCTATCATAACTTCTCCGGATATTTTATTTTCAAGCGCCTTTTTAGGATAATTAACTGAATAGCTATACATGCAATGACAATTTATGCTATCAATTTTTTGTGAAAAAGACGATACTGAAAAAAGACAAAGCACAGTTTGTAAAATAAATTTCATGTTCTAAAAGATTCATGAAAGAATTAAATCCATAATATTCTTGAATCAATTCCTGTTTTTGTTTGATTATATTGCAATATGCTCCGGAAAATAGGAATCAATTTTTACATCGTTCTAAGTTTGTTTGCTGTTTACCTTGTAAACGGGTTGATTGCTATTCAAAAAAATTCTGTCACCTATGATGAAATGGATCACTGGAGCTATGGCAAACGAATCCTAAAAATGCAACCGCAAAAGATTTATCCTTTTGATGATGCGAGTGCCATGCCCATATCTGGTTTGAATGCAATACCCAGGGCAGTTGAGCAATTACTGAACCCTGATTTGCTGAAGACAGATGGGGGATTCAGTGATATCATGCATGGCCGCTATGTTACATTATTCATTTGCCTGCTCACTGGACTTTTTATTTATCGATGGGCAAAAGAATTGTTTGGTGAAAGGGGAGGATTGTTTTCTTTATTTCTTTTTGTGGTTTGCCCAAACCTGAATGCCCATGGAGCATTGCTGACAACAGATGCATATACAGCATTGTTAACAGTAACCACTTCTTTTTTCTTCTGGAAGTTTATTAAACAATCCGGCTGGAAGAATTTTTTACTTTTCAGTGTAAGCCTGGGCATTGCTCAGGTTACTAAATACTCACTCATACATTTAGTTTTCATTTTTGCTGTTGTTACTCTTTTTGTTTTAATAAAAAGAAAAACTCTTTTTTCCGGATGGAAAAGAAATTTATCAAGATTAGCCGTTCTGATACTTATACTTTTATTTATCATTAACGCCGGTTATTTATTTAATAATACTGGCAGAAGCATAAAGTCCTTTACTACTCAAAGCAAAACGTTCACGCTAATAAAGGAATCAACTGCTGGCAGCATTCCATTACCATTACCGGGACCGTATATTGAAGGATTAGATTTAACCATGTACATGAATGAACTCGGTGCAGGTGATCCGAATGTTTCCGGTGCAAATTATTTATTGGGTGAAAAAAGAACAGGCAGTGGATTTTGGTATTACTACTTTGTTGTTTTTGTATTTAAAACTCCCATTACAGTTTTACTTGTTCTGCTTGCAGCAATAGTTTTTCTTTTTGTCCGGAAAAAGAATGAAGGCCACCCAAGCACCATGCTTTTTCTCCTGGGCATTTCATTTTATTTTCTGTTAATGCTTGGACTTACAAATAATGTACAGATAGGAATCAGGCATGCCATCATGGTTTATCCATTACTTTATGTTCTTGCAGGTTTTTTATTAACGCTGCCCATTGTTCAAAACAAGAATAAATTCAGTTCAGCGATATTGGTTATTTATTCTATTATTACATTTTATGTTTTTTTCCCAAATCTTATTTCTTATACCAACGAACTGATACCAGATAAAAAGAAGGCCTGTAAAATAATGGCAGATTCCAATATTGATTACGGGCAGGGTTGGTTTGCACTTAATAAATATTTAAAATCACACCCGGATACAAAGCTGGCAGGTGAAAAGCCGGAAACCGGCAAAATAGTAATTGGTGTAAATGATTACCTTGATTTAAACAATACAAAAAGATACAGCTGGTTAAATCAATATGCTCCGGTTGGCCATGTAAATTTTTGTTTTCTTTTATTTGATATTAAATCAATTGAATAAAAAATTTTGTTTGATAAACCATAAATCCATATTCGTAATCATTCCCTGTTACAATGAAGCAATTGTTATCAGAAGCACAGTTTCATCTGTGCTTGAAAAAGGATACAGTGTAGTTGTAATTGATGATTGCTCAAAGGATAATTCAAAAAAGGAACTGGTTAGTCTTCCAATTTATTACTTAAGACATCGGGTAAATCTTGGTCAGGGTGCTGCATTACAAACCGGAATTAGATTTGCAAAACAAAATGACGCTGAGTATTTTGTTACTTTCGATGCAGACGGCCAGCATGATGCCAATGATATTGAAGGAATGATGAAAATGCTTGAATCGTCAAATGCAGATATTGTTTTTGGTTCACGTTTTTTATCCGGTTCAAAAACCAATGTTTCAGGTTCACGGAGTTTTGTACTAAATGTAGCGAGATATGTAAATTATTTTGTGTCAGGCATTCTGCTTTCAGATGCGTACAACGGACTTCGATTATTTAACCGGAAAGCAGCCGGCGAACTCATGCTTACAGAAAATAAAATGGCACATGCCACACAAATTCAAATGCTGGTAGCAAAAAACAAACTGGCTTATGCTGAATATCCAAACAGTATTCATTACAATGAATATTCTAAAAACAAAGGATTAAAAAACATGGATGGTATAAAAATATTTTTCGAAATATTTCTTCATAAAATTTTTAACTAATGACAATTATTCAAATACTACTTGCACTTGGCATTACTGTAATCGCCATTTATATGTACCTGCGCATACGCAGCACATTGCTTGATGTGATCCTGATACTTTTGTTTTTTGCAGCGGGAGTATTCTTTGTCATTTTTCCTGATACTACAAACGACATTGCCCATTGGGTGGGTGTGAGCCGGGGAGCAGACCTGTTATTTTATTCTGCCATACTTTTTTTATTCTTTCTTATCCTTAAACTTTATTCACGGCTGAGGAAAGTGGAGAAAAAGTTTACAGAGCTTGTAAGAAATAAAAGCTTAGAAGAAGCTGAAGATTTTGGCAGGAAGGATTAATTATTTCCACCCGTCTTTTTTACCTTGTTACTGTCAGATTTTAGCTGAAGTTTCTTTTCATCTTTTTTTCCTTTCAGATCCATTAATGGATCATCCACCGGGGCTTCACCATCTTTCAATTTAAATGTAAATACTTTATCAATGTGTACCCATCTTCCATTTTGCCATTTGAATCCTTCATAATCACCATCAGGCACAAATGTCCAGGGATTTTCAGGTTCATCGGTTTCAGAAATAAGATGATCGACTAATATCATTTCCAAATCCGGTTCATAGTTTACATAAGTACGGGCTTCTTTTTTAAATTCAATACTGAAGCGGTGAAGAGCAGGCTTTTTCAAACTGTCTTCTTCAAAACTAAAAAGCGGGCCGCCAAAAACGGGTTCCTTTTTTTCATTGAAGGTGAGTACATCAATCCATTTCTTGTCTGTACGTGCAGTATTTCGATCGATGCCAAAAAGTGTATAATAATTTTTTCCCTTGAATTCATTTTTTATAATGTTATAATAAACAGCGCCAATCCAGGTAGAATCTTTACAAACAATATTATTTGGATTTTCAGCATAGTCAGAATTGTCGAAAAGGAAAAATCCTTTCAGTAAACCGTTCGCAGTTTTCATTTGAATAAATCCCCGTTGAAATCCCGTGTAATCGTCAATCTCCATATACCAGGTAAATATTTTGAAACTGCTGTCGGGTGCATACAGTTTTGAAATGCCCAATACAGAATCAAATGGATGATAAAAAGAATTTCTAATCTTTAATGCCCTGATGAATGTGGGTACAAAATCTTTGTAGGCAAGCAGGCGGCCAGCAGCCACTGAGTCAAGAATCATAAATCTTGCTATCTGCCGCAGCGAATCTTCTTTACTGAATAATATTTTTTTATCAGCAGATGAAATTTTTTGCGCATTGCTGTTAATGGAAAAAAATAAAGTAAGTGACAGACAAAGATGAAGGATTATTTTTTTCACAGAAATTGATTTAGCCATTACGAACTCAAATTTACGTTGCTTTATCCAGACGGTAAATAACGGCAAAGAGTTGGGAAAATTTTATAACTATTTATAAGGCTTTGGCAAAGTTTAGTAATAAATCAAATCTTCTGTCAATATCAGGATTAGGAAAGGGTGTCGCAGGGTGTGTGGTGGCAAGATAAACTGTAAACATGCCTGCATTTTTTCCAAACAGCATATCACTTGGTTTGTTACCCACCATGACAGATTTTGAAAAATCAATTTTAGGAAAATCATTCAATGCCTTGTACGCCATGCCGGGATTGGGCTTACGGTCAGGGTTTTTTGCATCCAATGCAGTACAGGTATAGATGCCGTCAATTTTACCGCCAGCAGTTTCAATTTCATTTTTCATTTTTTTATGAATATCATTCAGGTCTTCTGCCGTCATCAGTTGCTTGCTTATACCCCGCTGGTTGGTGACAACAATTATTTTTCCAAATTTTTCAGTAAATATTTTTATGGCTTCTTTTACTCCTTCATAAAAATTAAACTCCTGCCAGTTCAAAATGTACTCATTCTTTTTTTCATGATTAATTACGCCGTCGCGGTCAAGAAATAATGTCCAGCTTTTGTCAACTGATTTTAAATTGAAGTCCGGTTGTTTCAATTCCTGCTGCACCCGCCGGTAATCTTCCGGAATACCAATGTCAATAAAATATTCATCCTGCACAGTTGCGTAAATTTTTCTTGTATCGTAGAATTTTTCCAGGTAATCTTTTTCAAAAGAAAATTTTGAAGGAAAATCTTCTTCCATAAATTTTGAAACATTCAGCATGTAAACGCCACCGTTGATTAATCCTTCTTTGTAAAATTGTTTTTCCTTAAAACTATTAATTGAATCATCCTTATTCAGCTTCACCACACCATAGCGGTCAAAATTTTTCATCGGCTTTAGCACAAGACTGCAGTGTGATTTTGTTTTGGAATGAAAAGAAGTGACTGCGGAAATATTTACTTCAAACAAAGTATCGCCATTTATCACCAGCACATTTTCTTCATTTGTTTTGTAGCAACAAGCCAGAATAGCTCCGCCGGTACCGAGTGGTTCTTTTTCAATTGAACAGTGAAAATTGAGTGTTGAAAATTGAGCATTTAAATATTCCTCAACCACTTCATGTTTATAGCCAAGTGAAAAAATAAATTTTTCAATTCCCTGGCTGCGCAAATAATTGATGATATAAAAAAGAAAAGGACGGCCATTTACCGGAGCCATACATTTTGGAAGATCAGGAACGGCATCTTTCAATCTTGTTCCAAGACCCCCCGCCAATATAATTGCTTCTTTAATGCCCCCAAACCCCCTAAAGGGGGCTTTAGCAGCACTCTGATTTGTTGAATAGAATTATTGGAAGTACAAGAGTGCGACGCAACGGACGATGATTAGAATTTCCTTGTTGATTTCAAAAAAATAATTATGGCAATTATTACAACCTCAGATAAAAAACAAAATATTCAGGAAGATTTTCTTCCGCTTCAGGGCACAGACTACGTAGAATTTTATGTGGGAAATGCAAAACAGTCCGCACATTATTATATCACTGCCTTCGGTTTTCAACCACTTGCTTACTCAGGGCCTGAAACCGGAGTGAGAGACAGAGCCAGTTATGCAGTACGGCAAAACAAACTTACACTGGTTTTAACTACCGCATTAAGACCGGGCAATGATATAGCAGATCA
>JANOJO010000086.1:0-3772 GCA_031418795.1 Bacteroidota bacterium
GATGTATTTGGTGATGGTGTAAATATTGCCTCACGAATACAGGCCATTGCAGAACCGGGAGGGATTTATATTTCAGAATCTATTCATAATAATGTTTCAAATAAACAAGGTATTGAAACAAGGTTTGTAAAACAGGACTTATTAAAAAATGTAAAAGAGCCTGTAAAGATTTATGAAGTAGTAACGGCTTCAACTAATCATCCGATGAAAACAGAACAGATTGAAAAAATCCCGGAAAAGAGTATAGCAGTTCTTCCCTTTGTAAATATGAGTAACGATCCGGATCAGGAATATTTCTGCGACGGCATTACTGAAGAAATGATAAATACGCTAACAATGAGTGGCGGCCTGCGTGTAATAGCCCGAACTTCTGCATTTGCATTTAAAAATAAATTTGCTGATATCAGTGAAATTGGCAGAAAACTTCAGGTGGATTATATTCTCGAAGGCAGTATAAGAAAAGCTGCTGACAAAATCAGGCTGAATGCAAAGCTGATAAATGCTTTAAACGGAGATCATCTCTGGGCAGGTAAATTCGACCGTGATCTGACTGATATATTTTCCATACAGGAAGAAATTGCTGTATCTATTGCTGAACAACTAAAAGTGCTGCTACTGGACAGGCATCTGAAAACGCCAACTCATAATATGGAAGCCTTCAATTATTATCTGCAGGGCAGGCATGTATCTGGTAAAGGTGAAGCAGGTTGGGAAAACAGGAGCATTGATTTTTACGAAAAAGCAATAACAAAGGATCCCAAAT
Source organism: Bacteroidota bacterium (assembly GCA_031418795.1). GTDB lineage: Bacteria > Bacteroidota > Bacteroidia > Chitinophagales > Chitinophagaceae > VBAS01. The sequence continues at coordinate 764 of JANOJO010000086.1, forward strand.
TTGCTGCTGCACATGCTGCCATCGCATTATCATTATGGATTCTTGAATTGGAAACCCAGGGAGGTTTTTCTGAAAAAATTAATAAGCATGCCACTCTGGCTCTTCAACTGGACAGCAATAATGCAGAGGCTCTTGCTGCCAGCGCTTTAACAAAGTATCTTAATGAATGGAAATGGGTAGAAGCAGAAAAAGATTTTATTAAGGCAATTCAATCCAATCCATATTCAGTTTCCTCTCTTCACCATTTTGGAATTTTTCTGGCTAATATGGGACGGCATAATGATGCATTAAAAATGCTAAACAGGGCCTTACAGATTGACCCCTTAAATGCAGTATTGAATCAAGCCCTTGGATATTGCTATTATGTCGCAGGTAATTATTCTTTATCTAAAACACAATCACAGGAAACACTGCGCATCGAGCCAAGCAATATAATGGCAAAGATTGTTTTATCTTTTGCATTAATTGAACTTAAAGAATTTACAAAAGCCGAATCTATCCTTGAGACAATTTCAAATGATAATTTATTTGCCCATACCTGCAAAGTATGGTTATATGCAGCTGCTAATAATTTAAACGAAGCAAAAAAAATAATTTCCGAATTGGGTGATAAGGAAATGTATGTCCCTGCTTTTATGACCTGGATGAAAATTGCAGTTAATGATTTTGACAGTGCATTTCAATGGCTCGAAAAGGCATCAGAAAAGAGAGATTTAATGATAATGTGCATTCCTTCATTTAACTGGTGGGATCCAATTCGAAACGACCCAAGATTTAAAGATATACTTCTTAAAACAGGATTGGCAGAATATCTTAAAACTTACTCACCACTTCCCTTCTAAAGTCTTTGCCTTTAAATGCATTAAACTTTTATTAACTTCAATTCATTAAATTATCTAATGTCCCAATCCCGCCAGCTCGCCGCCATCATGTTTGCCGATATTGTCGGGTACACGGTTTTAATGGGTAAGGATGAAAAAAAGCATTTGAAATACTTAAAATAAACCGGGAAATTCAGAAGCCGCTTATAAAACAATATCACGGCACATGGATAAAAGAGTTGGGTGATGGGTTATTGATGGTTTTTTAATACAGTTGTGAATGTCGTAGAATGTGTTATCGCTATACTCAAAAATAAAACAAAATGAAAAAATTATTCTTCTCATTCTTTTTATGCAGTCTATGTTTTTTTAGTTGTAAAGAAAAAAACGAATTTACGGAGCAGGAAGCTGAAATCATCAAAAACGAAATAAAAGCACGGGTAGCTAAGTATATCGAATCGGTAAAGGCGCTTGACTTTAACTCAATGAGCAATTTTTGGAGCGATTCAAAGGATTTTGTTTATGCCGGAGATGGCCGGGTGCTTGGTGGTATTAAAGAGTGGAAAGCAAGGCTTCAGAATTTTTCGGAGACCACCAGGAAACTTTTGTACTGGAACAATTCGAATATTTATATCAAAGCCTTGGCAGCAAACGCAGCAAGTTATACAATGGATTTTGAGGTAGGGTTTATTAATGAGCAAGGCGATACGGTTAGAAACCAGGGTGCATGGACTTACGTTTTTGAAAAATCGAAAGGAGATTGGAAAGTAATCCATACCAACGGAAAGCATTGATGAATATGATTCAATCAGAAGTTTATTAATTACTGAGCCAATATGAATCATAAGATTAAAAGCGTTTGAAATGTCTTCTTTACAAATATGTTTTACTTTAGAAGAATAATTCATCACAGTTAATGCAAAATCAGTCCCGCCAGCTCGCTGCCATTATGTTTACCGATATTGTCGGTTATACTTCTTTAATGGGCAAGGATGAGAAAAAAGCATTTGAGCTATTAAGAAAGAACCGTGAAATTCAGAAACCTTTAATCAAAGGTTACAACGGTACATGGATAAAAGAATTAGGCGATGGTGTATTGGCAAGTTTTCATACAATTACTGATGCGGTTTTCTGTGCTGCGGCTATTCACCAGACCTGTATTGCTGTAGAAGGGCTTCAGTTAAGAATCGGAATTCATCTTGGCGAAGTGATATTTGAAAACAATGATGTATTCGGTGATGGTGTAAATATCGCATCCCGGTTACAGGCTATGGCTTCACCTGGTAGTACCTGGGTATCGGAAGCTGTTTATAAAACCCTTGTCAATAAAAAAGAAATTACTTCCGAGTTTATAAAAGAAGAAACGCTGAAAAATGTAAGTGAGCCTGTTAAGATTTATGAAATATCCGTAAAAGAAATCCCGGGTTATCTTCCTGATAATATAAAAGCTTATCAGCAACAAAGTCAAGCAAAAAAGCCGGGAAAAAGGAATCTCGTATTTATTACTTCAATTCTGCTAATAGCAGTTTTAGTATCTGCATATTTTATTTTTTTCAACAAACAGTCTAAGCCCGTTACTGACAAAGAATCTACTACAGAAAAAGCAATAGCTGTTTTGCCATTTAAACTGATCGGAACTGATGAAGAAGGAAGATATTTTGCTGAAGGAGTTGCTGATGTACTTATCAATCATCTGCATGGAATTGAAAATCTGAAAGTGAGGTCAAGAACATCGGTTGAAAAGTATGCTGGTACAAAACAAACAATGGCGGAAATAGCAAATGAATTGAAAGTGGACTATATCATTGAAGGCAGCGCACAGAAATATAAGGATGATATCAGGATCGTTGTCCAGCTCATTAATCCGCAGACCGACGATCATTTATGGAAAAATGAGTACAATAAAAAATTTGAAGACATCCTTAATGTGCAGAGTGAAATTGCCCTGCAAATCGTAAAAGAGTTAAATGTTACCCTGGCCCCTGAACAAAAACAACGCATTGAAAAGATCTATACAAAAAATGCAGAGGCATGGGATCTTTATCTCAGAGGTATGGCATATCAAAGAAACTGGTGGAAGTTTTCAGAAAATAATGATATACAGTTTGCAATTAATTTTTTCAAACAGGCCATAGATAAAGACACAGCATTTGCTCTTGCTTATAACAGGCTGGCAAATGCTATCAGG
>JANOJO010000087.1:0-3461 GCA_031418795.1 Bacteroidota bacterium
TACTCTGCGTGAATTGACACTTTTTCTTCCCGGCATTCTTGGCGCTATTACACTGTACATACTTAGCAGGGCAAATTATTTTCAACTTGTTTATAACAAGAAATGGAAAAAAGGGATGGCCGCGGGTTTATATATAATCTATTACCTCATTTTATTGGGAATCCCAGTTTACCTGGCCATCACACTGATAAGTCCCAAGATTAATTCATTTCTCAATAACCAAACGAACACCATCACAAATATCAGGCAGGCCGTAATAGAAGCGCAGGAAAAAATTGGTATCACCTTCGCTACTGAAAAATCATTGACAGAATCTCTTGATAAACTAATAGCTATTTTACCTTCTTTATTCAACAGCACTGCCATGCTTCTGGCTAACCTGGCCACCATGCTTTTCTTTCTCTATTACATGCTTTATTACAGCCGTGAAATGGAGAAAACTTTGTTTCGCATCATCCCGTTAAAAGATGACAATACAACGATGCTGGCCGCCGAAACAAAAAAGATAGTGAAGGCGAATGCACTGGGAATTCCGCTTATCTCAATTATACAGGGACTTGCGGCTACACTTGGATATTTTATTTTCGGTGTAAAAGAATGGGCATTATGGGGGTTTCTGACAGGTGTCTTTGCTTTTTTCCCAATTATAGGTACCATGTTGGTATGGGTACCATTGGTTATTTATACTTATGCAACCAGTAGTTCGGGGATGGCTTTTGGTTTACTTCTATACAGTATAATTATTACCGGGAACATTGATTACGTTGCCCGGATCACCATCATGAAGAAATTAGGTGATGTTCATCCCGTTATTACGGTACTGGGTGTTATTGTTGGGCTGGGGCTTTTTGGATTCATCGGATTGGTTTTTGGTCCTTTGCTGGTTAACTATATAATTCTTCTTTTCAAAATTTATATGAATGAATTTATAGACAAAGAAGCAATGCAGGCACAGGCAGATCTTGAAGTAGTTGAAGAGATCAAAATTGAAGAACGGAAAGAAGAATTAAAAGAAGCATTAAAAGAAGAAAGAGGAGAAAAGAGTGAAGAAAAATAAGAGAAGGGGAAAGAAAATAAAAAATTACATTCCATCAATGGCGTAAAGACTTACTTAAAATTATAAGCCCATTAGATGATTTAGCATTAACCTTAAAATTGTATTTGCGCTACTCCCATAGAGTAGCGCATTTTTCTATAAAGTGTTACATATAAGGGGAGTAAAAAAATTGTTTGAAATATAAAGTAGCGTATTTTAGCTGAAATACAATTGTAAGCCGCCATTTTTCGGCGACAGTCTTCGGTTTCAACAGCTTTCTAACACAGTATCTTGACAGAGAGTATTTTTACTTAAATTTACATTATATCATAACAGTTTGACAATGGAGATATTTGGTACTGACAATCACAAAATCATTCACGGCGACGCTTTAGAAGCGTTACAGACACAGGTAGCGGACAACTCTGTTGACCTTATTTTTGCAGACCCCCCCTATAATATTGGCAAAAACTTCAATGGGCATATAGAAAAATGGAAAACAGAAGAAGCCTATTTAGAATGGTGTTACCAGTGGCTTGACCTATGTATTCAAAAACTAAAACCTAATGGTAGCTTTTATGTAATGACGGCTACGCAGTTCATGCCCTATTTTGACATTTATCTTCGTAAAAAATTGGATATTTTATCACGGGTGGTCTGGTCTTATGACAGCTCAGGGGTTCAGGCAAAAAAATATTTCGGCTCAATGTATGAGCCAATTCTTTTTTGCGTAAAAGATAAAGACAACTATACTTTTAATGCAAACGAGATTTTAGTTGAAGCAAAAACGGGTTCTAAAAGGAAATTAATTGACTACCGTAAAACTGTTCCCACAGTTTATAATACAGAAAAAGTTCCAGGTAATGTTTGGGAATTTGCAAGGGTTAGATACAGAATGGATGAATACGAAAATCACCCAACTCAAAAACCTATTGCTTTACTTGAACGAATAATTAAAGCAAGTTCAAATAAAGGAGACGTAGTGATGGACCCATTCTCTGGAACATTCACAACTTGTTTTGTTGCTAAAGAACTTGAAAGAAACTCTATTGGAATTGAATTGCAGGATGAGTATGTAAAAATCGGCTTACGCAGATTGCAATTAGCAAACGAATACAAAGGGGAAAAACTTCAAAAGGAAATCCGCACTTTTGAGAGTGATAAAATTGCCACCATTCATAACTTAAAACTATTTGAAGAGCCTAATGCAACATACATTCACAGCAAACATTAAATCAGTCTTACAAAAGCATTTTGGCAAAGATGCGGATGAAGTATTTGATAAAAGCCAGCTAATTCAATACATAAATCTCAAAACCCGTTCAGCAAACAAAGGTTCAAAAGCCCGTTCAAGTTTTGCTAACCTTTATGCAGTCTATGTAATCATTGAAGATTATATTGAAAAGGGATTTAACAAGGGTGGCAAATATGCAAAATATGACGGAGCAATTTTCAGCCATCTATTCAAAAGACAAAGAGAACTTCCTTTTGGCGGAAGTTTGCAAAACCATGCTTTCAATAACAGAATGAATTCAGAGTTTCAAAAATATTTCCCTAACACTGAATTCATCCCAATACTTAGGAATCTTGAAACAAACCGTTATTGGATTAATGAGAATTTGCTAAAAGCGAAGGTTGGTAAAACAACTTATAACCTTGCCGCAGCAATAATTGAAATCATTGACGAGTATTCAAAGACAAAACAAGATGCCTTTCAAAGATTCATTAAGGCATGTGAAGAACTTCAAAAGATTGAAGGCAAGAAACCGACCAAAGTAATTGGGTTTATAAGCGGACTACTTGCTCCTAATGTAGATGCAAGATTATTTGAAATCGTAAGCTATTCAATTCTCAAGTTTTATTATCACGACCAAACTATTATTTGGGGCTATGACATGGATAGCCTCAACAAAGAAAATTTAAAACTATATAAAACAGGAAGAACAAATGCAAATGATGGCGGCATTGACTTTGTTATGCGTCCATTGGGACGGTTCTTTCAAGTAACAGAAACACTTGACTTCAAAAAGTATTTTCTTGACATAGATAAGATTCAGAAGTACCCAATAACATTTGTAATAAAATCAGATGAGAAAACAAAAGACATTCTTGCTAAAATAAAAACCAATGCTGCCAAAACATATGTGGTTGCGGCTATAGTTGACAAATACATGAATTGCATAGAAGAAGTCATAAACATTCCGACACTGAATGAAAGATTCAAAGACGCAATAAAAATGGGTTACCTCAACAACATTCTTGACGAGGTAATAACTCAAAGTAAAGTTGAATTCAACTATACAGACACAGACGAAATTGATGACGAGGAATAAAACGGCGGCTTACATTGGGTTTGCTGCTATGCTGGCAGACGAATAAATCCTCATCTTTTTGTTCGCTATCAGCAGCGGTTCGATCAGACGTA
>JANOJO010000088.1:0-14977 GCA_031418795.1 Bacteroidota bacterium
CAAACATAAAAATATTATACATCACAAACAGGAATAATATCATTAACAGGATTGCAGAGAATTTAGAAAAGAAAATATTCCCCACAGATTGCGGTGAAGCAAATACCTGTTTCCAGGTATTGTTTTTATATTCAATCTGTACTATCATACTGCAAACAAGAATAACAAAAACGGGAAGCAGGAATGCCGAGAAGGCTTGCCAGCCCTGAATAAAATGTGATTCCCATGGCTGTACTTTAAATTTTGATACAAACTCTTTAGGCTCTACACTGTACATTAATGTAAAAATGGCCGGAATAAAACCAGAGCCCAAAAAACAAACCCAAAATGCAGCACTGCGTTTTGTCTTTAATATTTCTGTGCGTAGCGATATTGTGTACCTCATTAGTTGTTGCTTGTAATGTCAAGAAATAATTGTTCAAGATCGCTTTGTTGCGGATGCAGCGCATAAACATCCAGGTTGTTTTGTACCAGCATACGGTTCACTCTTGCCGACTCCCCGTTATTCTTAAAAGGAATTAAAATCCGATTTTCTTTTTGCTGTACTAAAAACTCCGCTTCTAAAATTTGTGCAGCCCGTTTATTGTCATTTGTTTCAATTTCAAGTTCCACTTGCTTTGTTTTCATTTGCTGCAGTTCAGGCAATGTACCCTGAAAAAGCATTTTACCTTTATGAATAATGCCGACATGGGTAGCCATTCTTTCTACTTCATTTAAAATATGGCTTGAAACCAGTACTGTTGTTCCAAATTCATTATTCAGTTTTTTCAGCAGCTCTCTTACTTCAATGATTCCATTTGGGTCTAGTCCGTTTGTTGGTTCATCCAGTATTAATAACTCGGGCTGATGCAATAAAGCAACTGCAATAGAAAGCCGCTGTTTCATACCCAGCGAAAATTGCTTTGCTTTTTTCTTACCGGTATTTTCAAGTCCTACCAGTTTCAATACTTCTTCCACTCTTGTTTTACTGCATTTATAAATACGCCGGTATATTTCTAAGTTTTCTTTTGCTGTAAGATGTCCATATAGTGAAGGCTGTTCAATAAGAGAACCGAGACGATATAAAATTTCTATCCGGTGAGAAATAAATTGCTGATTAAAAATTTCAATTGTTCCCTGTTGATTGCGCAACAAACCCAATAAAAGACGAAGAGTTGTGGTTTTACCAGCGCCATTTGGCCCAAGAAAACCAAAGATGCTTCCCTGTGGCACATCAAGATTTACATTGTCAAGTGTTTTTATACCAGAAGAAAAAGAAAAATTAAGATTATTTGTTTTTATCAGCGATGACGATGACATATTTTTATCAGATTGGGCTGCAAGTTGACCAAAACAGGTATCAAATCAAAATATTTTGATGCCGCTTATATAAAATTGGATAGCTTGATTATTTTGTACATTGCAGCCCATTTATTTTTTTTTATTAAAAGTCTGGCTGAAAAATTAATGACGCTTTGCAAATGCTGAGTAGAAAATAAAAAGTATCCCGATAGTTATCGGGACGACACAACAATGCTTCAAAGTAGCAACCTGCCGGCAGGCAGGTTCAGCCGGTTACATAAAAATTATTTATGAATCCAAACGAACTTCGCAAACAACAGGCTCTTGAATATCACGCCAAAGGAAGACCGGGAAAGATTGAAGTAGTTCCTACCAAAGAAGCAAAAACACAAAGAGATTTATCACTTGCTTACAGTCCCGGTGTAGCAGAGCCTTGTCTTGAAATAGCAAAAAATATTGAAGACGTTTATAAATATACTGCCAAAGGAAACCTGGTAGCCGTAATAAGTAATGGTACTGCTGTGCTGGGTTTGGGTGATATTGGCCCCGAAGCCGGTAAGCCGGTAATGGAAGGCAAAGCTGTATTGTTTAAAATTTTTGCTGACATTGATGTGTTTGATATTGAAATAGCCGAGAAAGACCCGGAGAAATTTGTACAGATTGTAAAAGCACTGGAACCAACTTTTGGCGGTATCAATCTGGAAGACATAAAAGCACCTGAATGTTTTTATATAGAACAGGAGTTGAAAAAAATATTACACATTCCTGTGATGCACGATGACCAGCATGGCACAGCCATTATTTCTGCTGCTGCTTTATTAAATGCACTGGAAATTCAAAAGAAAAAAATTGAGAAAGCAAAATTTGTAGTGAATGGCGCCGGCGCTGCGGCTATTGCATGCAGCAGGTTGTATGAATCTTTGGGTGCAAGGCATGAAAATTTTCAGATGTTTGACCGTAAAGGTTTATTGCATCATGGAAGATCTGATTTGGATGAAATGAAAAAAATATTTGCAAATGGAAATAAAGAGATGACATTGGCTGAAGCCCTGAAAGATGCGGATGTGTTTATTGGATTAAGTTCCGGCAATTGTGTGACGGTTGATATGGTAAAGAGCATGGCAAAAAATCCAATTGTATTTGCAATGGCCAATCCTAATCCGGAGATAAGTTGGGAAGATGCAACCGCTGCAAGAAAAGATGTGATTATGGCTACGGGCCGCAGCGACTATCCTAACCAGGTAAATAATGTACTGGGCTTCCCGTATATTTTTCGCGGCGCATTGGATGTGCGTGCCACACAGATTAACGAAGCAATGAAACTTGCCGCTGTAAAAGCATTGGCAGAAATGACAAAAACTCCTGTTCCGGATATAGTGAATATGGCTTATGGTGAAAAGAATATTGTTTTCGGCCCGGATTATATAATTCCAAAACCTCTTGACCCAAGATTATTATCGGCCATTGCACCCGCAGTAGCCAAAGCGGCCATGGAAAGTGGTGTGGCAAAATTTCCAATCACTGATTGGGATGCTTATACAAATGAACTGAACAGAAGATTGGGATTGGATAACCAGGTGCTGCGTGTAATTGGTAATAAAGCAAGACGTAATCCAAAACGAATTGTATTTGCCGAAGCTGACAATGCAAAAATTTTAAAAGCAGCACAAATTGTTTTTGATGAAGGTGTGGGTTACCCAATTTTGCTGGGTGATGAAACTAAAATAAAACGTATAGCCAATGAATTAGGAATTGATTTGGAAGGCCTGCCAATACTTGACCCGAGAAATGAAGCGACGGAAGAAAAAAGAAATTTGTACTCAGAAATATTTTTTCAGAAAAGAGGAAGAAAAGGTTTCAATGCCTACGAAGCAAAAAAAGTAATGCGGGATAGAAATTATTTTGGTTGTATGATGGTGGAATGTGGCGATGCCGATTGCATGATTTCCGGTTTGGCAAAAAATTATCCTGATACCATCCGCCCCGCATTGCAAACAATAGGAACTGAAGAAGGTGTAAAGAAAATTGCAGGCATGTATCTAATGCTTACAAAAAAGGGACCTTTGTTTCTCGCTGATACGACGGTAAATTTTAATCCAACTGCAGAAGAACTTGCAGATATTACACTCATAGTGGCAAAAGAAGTAAGACAATTTAATATTACTCCAAGAATTGCAATGCTGAGTTATTCAAATTTCGGCAGCAGTGATTCTCCCGAAGCAAGATTAGTGGCTGATGCAAGAAAAATGGTAAAGCAAAGAATGCCATCGCTGATTGTGGATGGTGAAATGCAGGCAAGCGTAGCTTTCAATAATGAGTTGATGAAAGAAAACTATCCATTCAGTGAACTGGTGGACAAAAATGTAAACACACTTATTTTCCCAAACCTTGCCTCTGGCAATATTGCCTACAACCTGTTGAAAGAATTGGATACGGCAGATGCCATCGGCCCGATTTTACTAGGGTTAAAAAAACCAGTACATATTCTGCAACTCGGCAGTTCGGTAAGAAGCATTATTAATATGGCATTAATAGCCGTGGTGGATGCACAGTTTAAAAGCAAGGCGCCAACTGAAGAGATTGTACAAAAATCAAAATGGTGGAAAAGGTTTAGGAAAAAGAGTCATGACTTGTGAGTTACGAGTTCGGAGTTTGGAGTTCAGAGTTACGAGAACTTTAAATTGAACATTGTGCATTGAATATTGAACATTGAACATTTTTTTTTGCTCATTGCCTATTGTCTATTGCCTATTGCTTTTTACCATTTGTTCTTTCCCTGCCTTCCTGTATCTTGCACACATGAGAATTTTCAGTGAAATTGGCCGGTATCTTTTGATGATTAAGGGCATGGTTTCAAAACCAGAAAACGCCAAGATGTACTGGAAAGAATTTATTCATCAATGCTCAGAAATAGGAATCGGCTCACTCGGGATTGTAATTATCATTTCAGTTTTTATGGGTGCCGTGTCCACGGTGCAAACAGCTTATCAATTGGTAAGTCCTTTTATTCCGCTATCAGTAATTGCACAAGTAGTAAGGGATACTGTGATACTTGAATTTGCCCCCACATTAGTTTGTATTGTACTTGCTGGTGTGGTAGGTAGTAAAATTGCCAGCGAACTCGGCAACATGCGGGTAAGCGAACAGATAGATGCGCTGGAAATAATGGGCATCAATACTAAAACATATTTAGTGTTGCCAAAAATACTTGCAGCCATGTTAGTGATCCCAATGCTAGTAATCATTGCCGGTGTAGTGGGCATTTGGGGAGGAAGAATGGCAGGTACTATGTCGGGCATCTTAGCTGCATCAACATTTGACCAGGGATTGCTTGAAGCCTTCATGCCATTCAATGTAGTGTTTGCAATGGCAAAAGCATACACATTTGCATTTATACTTTCCAGCGTGCCTGCGTATTTTGGTTATTATGTAAAAGGTGGCGCTTTGGAAATCGGAAGGTCAAGTACAAAGGCTGTTGTGATTAGTTGCATACTTATTCTTTTTGCAGATTATATACTGGCTGCGTTATTATTACCAGGTGCCTGAAATTAGTCATTGAGACAATAAGTCATTTAGTCATTATCTTAAAATCGTAGTTAATGATAAAACTTGAAGATTTGGAAGTTTATAAAGTTGCAATGGAAATAGGTGATTATGTTTGGGAAATTGTGGAGAGATGGAATTATTTTCAAAAAGATACTTTAGGCAAACAATTTACCCGTGCTGCAGATTCAATTGCATTTAATATCAGCGAAGGTTACGGAAGATTTCATTATGCCGAAAACAGGAATTTTTGTTTTTACAGCCGGGGTTCTGCATTTGAAACTGCTACGGCGGTAATGAAGACCTCAAAAAGAAAACTAATCTCAGAAGATGAAAAAATATTTCTTCAAACAAAACTCACATTTTATTTAAAACTAATTAACCCATACATAAAATCAATTGGCAAAACTAAAAACAAGCCAGGTGATAAAGCAAAATGACTAATTGCCCAAATGGCTTATTGACCAATTGACTTAATAACTAATAACCTTAATGACTTATTGACTATTGACCAAATGACTTAAAATGATAGAAGTAAAAAATATAAATAAATCATTCGAAGATAATATTGTGATTGATGATGTAAGTTCTGTGATGAAAGCAGGACAGTGCAACCTGATCATTGGCACAAGCGGCAGTGGTAAAACAGTGTTGATGAAATGCATGGTTGGTCTTTATGAACCTGACGCCGGCGAAGTGCTTTATGACGGCCAGAGTTTTACCAAAATGAAAAACAAAGAAAGAACAGAGATTAGAAAAGAAATCGGCATGTTATTTCAGGGTTCTGCATTGTTTGACAGTTTAACTGTGCAGGAAAATGTAATGTTTCCATTAAATATGTTTACGGATTGGAATACCAGGAAAAAAGCAGAAAGGGTAAACGAAGTGCTTGACCGGGTAAATCTGAAAGACACGAACAAAAAATTTCCTGCAGAGCTGAGTGGTGGTATGAAAAAAAGAGTGGGCATTGCACGGGCCATTGTGCTCAATCCTAAATATCTTTTTTGTGATGAGCCAAACTCAGGCCTTGACCCGCAGACATCTTTAGTAATTGACAAGCTGATAAAAGAAATAACACTGGAATATAAAATCACCACGGTGGTAAATACCCATGACATGAACAGTGTGATGGAAATAGGCAACTATATACTTTATTTGTACAAGGGCAAAAAAGAATGGGAAGGCAATAACAAAGAAATAATTTTTTCTAAAAACAAATTGCTTAACGAATTTATTTTTGCTTCGGAATTTTTGAAAGATGCAAAGGAAATGCGGATGCTGGAAGAGACCGGGAAAATGCCGAATGACAGGAATATTGATGATATGATCAAATAACGGACAGATTGAATCCTTATAAATGAAAAAGATATTTACTTTCTTATTATTATTTGCACTGTTCACCTTACTATCCTCGCATGAGTTTTGGTTAAATCCAGAAAAATTCATTTACAACCGTGGTGAAAAAATAAATATTCGTTTTTATGTTGGTGAAAACTTTGAAGGTGAAAACTGGAAAGGTAATAACGAAAAAATACAATCGCTGAAACTCTATTATGGCGGTGTCAGTGATGATCTTTCAAATAACATCAGCGATGAAAAAGGAGATTCCATTGAACTGACCATGCTGGATGAAGGTATAAACCTGGTTGCTTTTAACAGCACGAATACTTTCATCGAAATTGAAGCCCCCGATTTCAATAAATACCTGTATGATGACGGGCTGACGAATGCAATTGAATACCGGAAACAAAATAATGAGACTGACAGCACAGGCAGGGAATTTTACCAACGCTGTTCAAAAACGCTGATACAAGTAGGCAATAAAAAAGACAAGACCTGGTCAATAACAACAGATTTGCCTGTTGACATCATTCCACTTTCAAATCCTTACGATCTGAAAAAAGATAGTTTGTTAAAAGTTAAAGTCCTATTTCAAAAACAACCAATGGCCAATTCACTTATAGTTGCATGGCACCGGGAAAAAGGAAAAACTATTAAGTTAGAACTTATCAGTAATGGAAAAGGTGAAGTAAGTTTCCCGGTTTCTGCATCTGGGGCATGGATGGTAAGCGCTGTAAAAATGGAGCGATTACAAAATGATACAAAAGCTCAATGGCAAAGCTATTGGGGCTCGCTTACCTGGGGCTATGAATAAAAACTAATCCTTTTGAAATTCGTTAATTCATTTCAACCTGCTTCATTATCTTGCAGCCGCTTTTTATGAGAATATTTTTATTTTTTTCTTTCTTACTGTTTACTTCTGCATTACCAGCACAGAACAATCTGTCAAATGATGAACAATTTATTATTCACATAAAAAAAGCAACCGGGAAAATTATTATTGATGGAAAAACGGATGAACCGGATTGGCAAATTGCAATGCCCGCAGGAAAATTTCACCAGAATTTTCCATCTGATACCTCGCAGGCAGGTATGCAGACAGAAGCAAAGGTTTTATTTGACGATCAGTTTCTTTATGTAAGTGCAGTTTGTTATCAACCAAAAAAATATGTGGTACAAAGTCTCCGCAGAGATTACCCCAATACCAGTTCTGATATCTTTTTTGTAACCATTGATCCTTTCCGTGATAAACTCAATGGTTTTTATTTTGCAGTTACACCTTACGGTGTACAGAAAGAAGCAACCATTTATACCGGCTCCGGCGGCGCTGATAATAATATTGACTGGGATAATAAATGGTATTGTGAAGCCACCCGCTATGATGACCGTTTTATTGTAGAACTGGCCATTCCTTTTAAAACCCTCCGGTATAAATTAAATGCAACAGGGCAAAATGAATGGGATATAAATTTTTGCCGCTACACACATGGTTTTAATGAACGGAGCAGTTGGGCGCCTATACCAAAAAACTTCCGCATGATTGATTTAAATTTCAGCGGAAAACTTATTTGGGATGATGCACCACCTTCACCGGGAAAAAATTTTTCTGTCATTCCATTTATTTTAACAGGAAGAAGCAAAGACTTTGAAGCAAACACACCCGGTAATAATGATATAGAAGCCGGCTTCGATGCAAAAATTGGTATTACCCCTTCACTTAATCTTGATCTTACAGTAAATCCTGATTTCGCCCAGGTAGAAGTGGATCAGCAGGTAACCAACCTCAGCAGGTTTGAATTATTTTTTCCTGAACGTCGTCAATTTTTTCTGGAGAATAATGATCTCTTTGGAAGTTTTGGATTCAGCAATGTGAATCCATTTTTTTCACGAAGAATTGGAATTGGAAGTAATGTAAATACGGGTGAAAATGTTCGGGTACCCATCATTGCCGGTGCAAGGCTCAGTGGCCGCATCAATAAAGACTGGCGTATCGGCCTGCTGAATATTCAAACAAATAAAAGTTCATCTTTCGGTTTGCCATTAACAAATTTTTCAGCAGTTGCTGTGCAAAGAAGAGTTGGTCAGCGGAATAATCTCGGTTTTATTTTTGTAAACAAAGATGAACTGAATAATAAATCAAGCCTTACACGATTTAACCGTATTGCAGGTATTGATTACAATCTTGCTGCAAAGAATGGCAAAATGAATGGAAAATTTTTTCTGCATAAAAGCATTTCACCGCAAACATTGAAAGGACAGTATGCTATGGGCAGCTTTGTTGAATACAATTCTACAAAACTTATTTATGATGTTGGATTTGAAAACATCGGAATTAATTATACGGCTGATGTTGGGTTTGTACCAAGAAATGGGTATTACCGCAGCGAAGGATCGCAGGCTTTTGTTTTTTTTCCGAAAGGAAGATTGAGCAAGCTGATAAATAATTTTCGCATCGGCCCCGACTATGATATTTTTTATGGCAAAGAAGATAAACGTATAACCGATTGGGATGCCGGTCTTTTTTTTCGCATCACTTTTCAGAATGCTGCCGAACTTTCGGGTGCATTGCTTCGCTGGGATTATACATATCTTTTTGATCCCTTCGATCCTACAAACAAAGGTTGTCTTGAATTACCTGCCGGCAGTCAATACACTTATTACAGCAACCGTTTTAATTTTATAAGCAATCCAAGAAAAAAATTATTTTTTATTTTAAATGCCCGTATTGGCGAATATTATAATGGCCGCGTGGGTCAATACCAGACAACATTGAATTACCGGATGAAAACGCTTGGCATTTTCAGTATCGTTGCTAACTATACCCGTATCAATCTGCCGTCACCGTATTGCGATGCAGATTTTTTACTGCTTGGTGCCAAAGCAGAATTATCATTCAGCCGCAGTATTTTCTTCAATACATTTCTTCAATACAATAACCAGGCAAATAATTTTAACATCAATGCAAGATTGCAATGGCGTTTTAAACCGGTTAGTGATTTTTACTTAGTTTATACTGACAATTATTTTGCTTCGGATGATCCATTGACCACTGTAAACGGGAGGCCAGTTACTTCTTTTATGCCAAAGAACAGAGCTATTGTTGCCAAGTTTACATACTGGTTCAATCTCTAATATAACTGTGGCACGGCTTTTCTTTATCCGTGCCACGGCTTTGAGCCGTGGCACGGTTACTTGCCGGTTATTAAAAAATTAAATCCCCTATTTTTGCCGGACTAAAAATAAAAAATCGAATGAGCATCTTAGTCAATAAAAATTCTAAAATTTTAGTGCAGGGCTTTACCGGCAGCGAAGGATCCTTTCATGCATCTCAGATGATAGAGTATGGTACTAATGTGGTGGGCGGAGTAACTCCGGGTAAAGGCGGCCAAACACATTTGGATAAACCTGTTTTCAATACAGTTGCTGATTGTGTAAATAAAACCGGCGCAGATGTAAGTATCATTTTTGTACCTCCTGCATTTGCTGCTGATGCTATAATGGAATCAGCTGATGCAGGAGTGAAACTTGTTGTGTGCATCACCGAAGGAATACCCGTACAGGATATGGTAAAAGTGAAAAATTATTTGCAGGGAAAAAATACAAGATTGGTGGGGCCAAATTGTCCCGGCGTAATAACTGCGGATGAATG
The DNA here is from genome assembly GCA_031418795.1 of Bacteroidota bacterium. Taxonomy (GTDB): domain Bacteria; phylum Bacteroidota; class Bacteroidia; order Chitinophagales; family Chitinophagaceae; genus VBAS01. The sequence goes on from JANOJO010000088.1 coordinate 9,815, forward strand.
TAAAGTAGGTATCATGCCCGGCTTTGTTTTTATTAAAGGAAGAATTGGTATTGTATCAAAAAGCGGAACACTTACTTACGAAGCAGCCGATCAGTTAGCAAAAGCAGGGCTTGGTATTTCAACCGCAGTTGGTATTGGTGGCGATCCGATTATTGGAACCACAACAAAAGAAGCAGTTGAACTTTTTATGAACGATCCGGATACTGATGCGATTGTAATGATTGGCGAAATTGGTGGCGGCATGGAAGCAGAAGCTGCACATTGGATAAAAGCAAATGGAAACCTGCCTACCGGACAGGCAGGTAAAAAACCAGTTGTTGGTTTTATTGCCGGGCAAACAGCGCCACCCGGCCGCCGCATGGGACATGCTGGTGCTATTGTTGGCGGTGAAGATGATACAGCCGCAGCCAAAATGAAAATCCTGAGTGAATGTGGTATCCACGTAGTAAGCAGTCCCGCTGATATAGGTAAGACTATGAAAGAACTTATTAAATAAAAAATTATAAAGCCTCCAATTGGAGGCTTTATAATTTAGTTGATTATTACTTCGACTAATATCTTTTATTGTTGTCATTACCACCTTCCCCTGTTTTTATCCCTTCTCCTGTCCTGTTCATCATCATTCCTGTTACGATCCCTGTTCCTCCCGTTTGATACTTCATCAATATCCAATTTGCCATTATAGTTAATAGTAATGCGTATGTCATCATTTCTTACAAAAAACTTCCTGGATGAAACAAGACGTGTTCTTGTACCATATAAACCCCTTCTTATTTTATATACTTTGATTGTATGAGAACCCTTCTCCATTCTGTCAAGGCGGATCGTATTATCGTTATAAAACTTACGGCCATCCAGTGATATTTGAAAATTTCCTGATGTTTTAATTGTGACAGTAGGATATCTGCCGGCAGCCATTGAGCTTATAGTTAAGAGGCAAACAGCTGCAAAAGTTAAAAACGTTTTCATATTTAAAATTTTTAATTAATGGCCAGAGATTTACCGGGATCATCTCCGGCCGGATTATTTTTTCTTAACCCGGTATCACATTTTTTATATTATCTAAAGTCCCGGATATACCTTGCCAGTTCATCTTTACTGTTGTTGAAAGTAAACACATCATTTATCACAAAGTAATTATTCCTGTCTGTTGTTCTGCCGTAGGCATGTTTTGCCAAATCAAGTTTATTGTTTTCAAAAGTGAATAACTGCAACAATTCTTTTACCTGCTGCGTAGTGAAATAATTTTCACTGATGATTTGTTTTGCAGATGTTACTCTTGTATTTTCAAACCACACACGGCGCAGTGTTTCTTTTGCCTGGTTAAAATCCTGGCTGTTCATTGCTCGGTTGTTGTTATCAAAACTGTTATCACGGTCATAGTTACGATCTCTGTCTCTATCGTAGTCTCTGTTATCCCGGTCACGATTATTATCAGGATCATAACGGTCATCATCATTATACCAATCGTCATTTCGGTCAATGCGTTGTTCATCCAGCAATACTTTACCAAAACGATTGATAAGAATGTCGTAGTGAAATCCTTCCTTTAAATAAATGCGGGTGTTGTAAACTATTTCCAGGCGGTTTTTGCCAAAACCAAAATCAAACTGGCGGCCATTTTTCTTTTTTACATCTCTGTAAATTTTAACTGTGTGATAACCGCTGCGAAGATCACGGATGTAAATTCCTTTATCATCCATATTGTACCGCCGGCCATCCACTTCCACATTCATTTTATTATTACTGATGCTGGAGATGGTGAGGCGGGTGGCTTCATAAGCCATTGCAGAAACTGCAAACAGTGTGCTAAATAAAAGGGTAAAAATTGTTTTCATGTTTTTTGTTTTAAAGTGAAATATTATGTTACTGCCAAACAGTATTTCCAAACTCATGCCATTGGATGCAAGGAAAAGTTAAAGGATTGTAAGGGCTGGAATGGAATTGTGAATAAGGAATTGGGAATTTGTTTTGTAAAATGTTTTTCCCCTGTTTATTCCTTGTCTCTCCCGATTATATCGGGACAAGCTGTGGCAAAAAAATAGATTTGTGAAAAAACAAACAATACTGCATCATAGTACTGTTCCTTTAATTACCTTGTAAAAAAACTTCATAGTAATGAAACCATTCAAAACCTTTCTCTCTTTATCTGCTTTGCTATTTTTATTTTCATTCAGCAGCTTTGCACAAACACCTTTAAAAAATTATGAGAAGGAATGGAAAAAGGTGGATGAATTAATAACAAAAAAAAATCTTCCCAAGTCTGCATTGGCCGAAGTGAAGAAAATTTATGTTTTAGCCAAAAAAGAAAAACAGGATGCGCAGGTGATAAAGGCTGTCGTGTTCATGATCGGCTTGCAATCAGAAAACCGTGAAGACAATGAAATAGCAGGTATTAAAGAAATAGAAAAAGAAATTGCATCAAACAAAGAACCTGTTGTTTCTATTTTTAAAAGCCTGCTGGCAGAATTGTATTGGAATTATTTTCAAACTCACCGGTGGAATTTCTATGCCCGTACAGAAACAAAGCAATTTCTAAAAGAAGATATCAGTACCTGGAGTGCCGGCGATTTTCATAAAAAAATATCGGCTCTTTACCTGCAATCCTTAAACAATGAAAAACTTTTACAGCAAACAAAACTGAAACCATTTGATGCAATTATAATAAAAGGTAACATGCGGCATCTGCGCCCCAGCCTTTTTGATCTGCTTGCAAACCGTGCATTGGATTATTTTAAAAATGATGAACGGGATATTGCAAAACCGGCTTATGCTTTTGAAATAGATCAGGCATCTGCATTTGAACCGGCTGCTGATTTTATCAACAGAAAATTTATCACAAAAGATTCTTCATCACTTCAGCACAAAGCATTGCTGATTTACCAGGATCTTATTTCATTTCACCTGAAAGATGCAAAACCTGATGCCTTAATAGATGCGGATATTCAGCGGCTGGAATTTGTAAATGAAAATTCCGTACATGAAAATAAAATAGAATTATTCCGGCATGCGTTGGAACAGATGGGTAATAAGTACAAAGGGGTTCCTGCTGCTGCACAAGCCTGGTATCTTTTGGCAAAAGAATTTGTAACTGATGGGGATGATTACAAACCCTTTGGCGATACCACCCATCGTTTTGCAAAACTGAAAGCGAAAAATATTTGTGAAAATATTTTACTGCAAAAAGATTCTTCAGAAGGAAAAACAAACTGCTATAACCTGCTGAATGAAATAAAGAGTAAAGATTTAAAATTTACGGTGGAAAAAGTAAATGTGCCCGGTCAGCCTTTTCGTTCATTGGTACAGTATAAAAATACCGGTACGGCTTTTTTCAGGCTAATAAAACCTACCACTGAGATGAAAGAAAAAATGATCAATTACTATGACCTGAAAGTTTGGAATGATTTGGTTACTGCTGCTCCAATTAAAAGCTGGCAACAATCCCTGCCTGATACTTACGACTACCAGCAACATGCCATTGAAATAAAAATAGATGCATTGCCAACCGGCGAATATATTTTACTGGCTGCATCCGATGATTTTTCAAAAAATGCTGTTATGGGTGCCCGGTTATTTTATGTTTCCAATATTAGTTTTATAAACCAGGATAAAGATTATTTTGTTTTAAACAGGGAAACTGGCAAACCGCTCGCTACTGCGGCAGTACAGGTGTGGGAGCAGCACTATGATAACAAACAGGGAAAGCATATAAAAGAAAAAACCGGTATTTACAAAACGGATGCAAATGGCTTTTTTAAAATTAATAAACCAACGAAAGAAAATTACAATTATAGTTATGCACTTGATATAACATATAATGGTGAAAGATTTTTTATGGACGACTGGATGCGTGAGTACTATTATAACAACAGACCCGCTGAACCGGAAGACTTTTCGGTTAACAAAAGACAGATATTCTTTTTCACTGACCGGTCAATTTACAGGCCAGGGCAAACGGTTTATTTTAAAGGCATAACCATTATGCCTGATAAGGAAAAGAGATCGAAAGTGCTGGCTGATTTTACCACCACTGTTTATATGAAAGATGTAAACGGCCAGTTGGTGGATTCACTGATTTTAAAAACAAATGAATACGGTTCTGTCTCAGGAAAATTCCAATTGCCACAGGGAGTGCTGAATGGCCGGTTCAGTTTAGAAGAAAAAGAAGATAAAGGTGAAATTGGTTTTTCCGTAGAAGAATACAAGCGGCCAAAATTTTATGTAGAATATGAAAAAATAAAAGGCAGTTTTAAAGTAAATGATAAAATAAAAATTACTGGTTTTGCCAAAGCATATGCAGGTAATAATATAGATGGCGCTATGGTAAAATACCGTGTGGTTCGCGAACCCCGATATATTTATCCCTGGCTTTACTCCCGTTGGTGGATGCCTCCCACATCAGCTATGGAAATTGCCCATGGGGAAGCAAAGACTGATAATGACGGAAAATTCACCATTGAATTTGAAGCCATTCCTGATAAAACGATTGATAAAAAATTTGATCCTGCTTTTGATTATAAAATTTATGCAGATGTAACCGACATCAACGGGGAAACAAGAACTGGTGAAACGGTTGTATCGGTAAGTTACAAATCACTTTTGCTGAAAACGGATATTCCTGAATCATTACCGGCAGATAGTTTAAAATCTATTTCAATCAGTACTGAAAACATGGCGGGTGAGTATGTACCAGCAAAAGTAAAAGTCACGATTTCAAAACTAAAAGAAGAGAAACGACTTATCCGCAGCCGCTATTGGGAAAGAGCCGATCAGTTTGTAATGACTAAGCAGGAGTACATTAAGAGCTTTCCTTATGATGAATACGCAGATGAAAGTGATTATAAGAGTTGGGAAAAAGGAGAGAAAGTTTTTGAGAAAGAAGACTCCAGTAAAGAGAGTTCAGAGTTTGGAGTTCGGAGTTCAGAGTTTAAGAAAGGTTTTTATGTTATAGAAATTTCTACAAAAGATAAATATGGCGAAGAAGTAAAAGATATTAAATTCATAGAACTTACTGATGATAAGAGTAATCAACTTACCCAGCCAAAATATCTGTGGACAGAAAGCAACAACAAACCCATTGAACCGGGAGAAAAAACAACAGTGAAGCTTGGAACATCAGCAGACAATTTATTTGTAGTTCAGCAATTAGATAAGAGAGCAATT